>CADECG010000010.1:38733-43547 GCA_902825795.1 uncultured Bacteroidota bacterium | reverse complement strand
CGAGTTCCCCAACCGCAGCATCCTCCACGAAACCATCCGCAACCTCTTCTTCCACGTGCCCATGTGGTTCAGCATGATCGTGCTTATGGGCATTGCTTTCGTTTACAGCATCATGCACTTGCGTTCCGGAAGTCTGGACCATGACCTCGCTGCCAGTATCGCTGTGAACGTGAGCCTGCTGTTCGGTGCGCTGGGTATCATCACCGGTAGCATTTGGGCCCGTGCCACATGGGGTGGCTGGTGGACCAGCGACACGAAGCTGAACGGATCCGCCCTCACCCTGTTGATGTATTTGGCGTACGTGATACTGCGCGGGTCGGTGCCCGATGCCCACAAGCGCGGTCGCTTGGCGGCGGTATACAACATCTTCGCCTTCATGCTGATGTTGGTCTTCATCATGGTGTTGCCGCGACTGACGGACAGTCTGCATCCAGGCAATGGCGGCAACCCGGCTTTCAGCCAGTATGATCTCGACGACAGCCTGCGAGCGGTCTTCTACCCTGCCTGTGCTGGCTGGATCCTGCTCGGCATTTGGGCTTACAACCTGCGGCTGCGCCACGGCCGCCTCAATGCACTGCTCGATGAGAACGAAAGTCACTAGCCTGCTGATACTGGTCATCCTGCTCGCTTTGCCTGCCAGTAGCTTCGCGCAGGAAACCGCGCCACCTTGGTTGGAGGAAACCATGTTCGCCAGTGGTAAGATCAACACTGTGTTGATCGTGGTGAGCGTTGTGCTGTTGGGCTTGGGTGGATGGATGTTCGCGATGGATGTGAAGCTTAGGAACCTTGAACGCCGACTGAAGAAGTGAAACGCTCCCACATCATAGCCCTCGTTGTGATCGCTGTGGCGATGGCCATGCTCATCGGCACCTTGGCGGATAACAGCACCTTCATGGGCTTGGCACAGGCCATGGAAAGTCCGGGCCGTGAAGTGCGCGTGAAAGGCATGCTGGACAAGAGCCAGCCCATCGTCTACGAACCCGTTACCAACGCCAACCTCACCGAGTTCACCTTGGTGGATGACGAAGGCGTGAAATGCAAAGTGAAGCTGGCCAAGGCCAAGCCATTCGATTTCGAGCGCAGCGAGAGCATTGTGCTCACCGGCAGCTTCGAGGACAACGCCTTCCATGCCAACGACATGCTGATGAAATGCCCCAGCAAGTACACCGAGGGCAACCAGTTGAAGACCGAAGGCGAGTGGACGAAGGTCCAATAGCCGGGAAGCAACTGGCGTGGTCGGCGAGGCGATCTGAGAACGACCTTCGCGCCGCGCAATGAAGGACATCAGCTACGTAGGCGAACACACTTGGGCCAGTTGGCTCGGTCACGGTTTCGCCGTTCTGTCCATCGTCGGAGCCTTCTTCGCGCTGGTCACCTACTTCCTCGCCGAGCGCAACAACAGCGAGGCTTGGCGGCGTTCCGGGCGTTTATTCTTCCGTGTGCACAGTGTTGCCGTGCTGGCGATCGTGGGCTTGTTGTTCACCATGCTGTTGAACCACTGGTTCGAGTTCGACTACGTGTGGAAGCACAGCAACCGCGAAATGCCGTTGCGCTACATCCTCAGTTGTTTCTGGGAGGGTCAAGAAGGCTCGTTCCTCCTTTGGACCTTCTGGCACATGGTTCTTGGTAACATCATGCAGTGGCGTTGGAACCGTGGCAAGCACAGCGAATGGGAAGCACCGGTGATGATGGTGTTCGCGCTGGTACAGGTGTTCCTAGCAAGCATGCTCCTCGGTGTATATGTCTTCGGCGAACGGATCGGCAGCAGCCCGTTCATTCTTGTGAGGGAATTGAAGGAAAACCTCAGCATGCCTTGGACGCAAGTGTCCGATTACCTCCAACAGATCCCGAATTTCCAGAATGGCCGTGGACTGAACCCTCTCTTACAGAACTACTGGATGGTGATCCATCCCCCTACCCTCTTCCTCGGGTTCGGTGCCACGCTCATTCCCTTCGCCTATGCCATCGCAGGCCTCTGGCGCAACAAGCTGAAAGAATGGATGGAACCCGCATTGGGCTGGACCTTCTTCGGTGTCATGGTGTTGGGCACGGGCATTCTGATGGGTGGTGCTTGGGCGTATGAAGCACTGAGTTTCGGCGGCTTCTGGGCATGGGATCCGGTGGAGAATGCATCGTTGGTCCCGTGGCTGACGTTGGTAGCAGCGGGTCACCTGATGATGGTGAACAAACGCAAGGAGACGTCGCTCTTCGCGGCCTTCCTACTGACGCTTGGCACCTTCTTGCTTGTGCTCTACAGCGGCTTCCTCACGCGCAGCGGCGTGCTGGGCGATACCAGTGTGCACAGTTTCACTGGCGACGGCATGAAGCCCGGGCTCATGCTCTTCTTGCTTACGTTCATCCTGCTCAGCGTGGTCATGTTGGTGCGTGAACCAAGCCAGCGCAAGTTTCTCGGCTTCTTGAGCTTGGCCTTGCTGGTGCTCGGCATCGCAGTGAAAGTCAAGGTGCTCGCCGTTGTGGTCTTCATTCTCTTGGCCGTGGTCGGGTTGGTGTGGGCGTACCGCCGCTTCCCGAAAGCCGCTCAAGAGGAAGCCGTTTGGAGCCGGGAGTTCTGGTTGTTCATCGGTGCGTTGGTACTGGTGTTGAGCGCGGTGCAGATCACGTTCACCACGAGTGTACCGGTCTTCAACACGCTCCTGACGCCGTTCGCAAAACCGCTGGCGTGGCTCGCCGAAACAACCGGGCTTGGTTTCGTCAGCGACATGGCGCAGGCCAAGCTGGCTCCACCTACAGACGCACAAGCGCACTACAACAAGTGGCAGGTTCCGTTCGCGTTCATCGTCGCGTTGCTGGTCGGCATCGGCCAATACCTGCGGTGGAAGGACACCGACATGAAGCGTTTCCGAAAGCAGATGCTGTTTTCGTTGGTGGTCGCCATACTGGTCACAACATTGCTCGTTTGGTTGCTGAACTATGAATGGAGGGATCTGAACCTCATAGCGCTGCTCTTCGCCACCGTGTTCGCCGTGATCGCGAATGCCGCTTGGATATGGAAAGGCCTCAACGGGAAGTTCACCCATGCAGGGCCAAGCGTGGCACACGTGGGTTTCGCATTGGTGCTCCTGGGCGCATTGATCAGCACAAGCAAGCAGGATGAAGTAAGCCGCAACACCGGCCGTATGGTGCTGAGCTTCCTGAGCAAGGACTTCAACGACAACACCGACGCGCTGCTCTACCGAGGTGATACCGTGCGCATGGGCGAGCACTTCGTGGTGTACCACGGCAAACGCCAGGACGGTGTGAACCTCCACTACGAAGTGGACTACTTGGAAGCTGTGCCGCGCACCTATCGCACGGGTGATACGGTGCGCGTGAACGACAACGTCTATGTCTGCATTGCCGAGCACACTGCGGCTTCACACTTCCTGGCCGACCCCGCGACGTGGCGTGCATCGCAGGACTTCACGCGCCGTCAATTGTGGCACGCAAAGCCTTACGCTACCATGGCACCGGGCAAATTCTTGTTCACGCTCGACCCGTTCGTGCAGATCAACCCGCGCTTCGGCAATGTTGCTGAACCCAGCACGAAGCATTGGCTGCACCGCGACTTGTACACGCATGTGCGCTACGCGGAGTTGGAAATGGGTGCCAACGAAGCCACGGACAGTATCCATTGGATGCCGCCACGCCACTATGGCCGCAACGTCGGCGATACGCTCGTAACGCCCACCAGCGTGGCCATCATCGACAGCGTGCGTTCGGTGCGCGACAGCATGACGATGAAGATGCTCGGGCCCGAATTCGACGTGAAGGTGGCCTACCTCCGCATCCGCGATCTGTACGATGAGAACCGCTGGTTCGAAGCACGTCCGTTGCTCATCTTCCGAAGTGGACAAGCTGTTGCCGGCAAGGGTGCGGAGATCGCTGCCTTGCGCGTCCGGTTCGATCTGGAGCGTATCGGGCCGCGCCCGTCGGTGGAAGATCAGGACCCTGCGATGTTCGAAGGCGACGTCGGCCTCAGCGTGAGTGAACGCGAGTTCATGGTGATGCAGGCCATCGTGTTCCCGGGGATCAATGTGCTGTGGATCGGTTGTCTGCTCATGTTCTTGGGCACACTGATGGCCGTGCGGAAACGTCGGGCGGGAACGCCGACAAAGGCATGAGCCGCATGCTCCTCATCGGCACTGGTCGTGCTGCACACCACTTGGGCCATGCGCTGAAACGTGCTGGCAACACTATCGTGGGCGTCATCGGAAGGGATGCGACAAAGGCTGCGGCGCTAGCGGACGCATTGAAGAGCGCGGTGATTGGATCCGACGGCAATACCCCGGAGCACGACGTTGCATTGATCGTAGTGAGCGACGATGCCCTTGCGGAGGTCGCGGCGCGGATACCCTGCACGGGCGCCATCGTTTGCCATGTGAGCGGCGCGAAGAGCATCGATGTTCTAGTGCCGCATGCACACCGCGGAGTGCTCTGGCCAGTGCAGAGTCTGGCTGAGGGCACGCAGGTGGATATTGCCCAAAGCCCATTGGTTGTTGAAGCGAGCGATGAAGCGACCCGCTCCAGTTTGCTAAGTCTGGCCCGAAGCGTAAGTCAACGCGTGCTTGAATTGGACCACAACGACCGGAAAGTGTTGCACGCCGCCGCAGTCATCGCAGGGAACTTCCCCGTTTTCCTTCTGGCCGAAGCACAACGCTTGCTGAGCGACCACGACCTACCGGGCGAACTTCTGCTACCCCTATGGACCAATAGCGCGCAGCGCGCAGCCACACTGGGCGCCCGCAAGGCCTTGACCGGTCCGGCCCGCCGAGGCGATGTGGAAACGTTACGCGAGCACCTCGGTCGGTTAACAA
>CADECG010000010.1:19336-38723 GCA_902825795.1 uncultured Bacteroidota bacterium | reverse complement strand
GACCTTCGGCGCGCTTACGCGCTCCTCTCCCGTTCCATCCTCAAAGCGCATGGGCACCCCACGGATGGCCTCGAAGACCTACAAGGAGATCCTCGCTGATATCGATACGTTCATGTTCGATGTGGACGGTGTCTTCACCGACAACCGTGTGCTGCTGTTCCCTGGGCTCGACCCGGTGCGCACCTTCCACAGTAGGGATGCCTATGCCGTGCAGCACGCCATCAAGGAAGGGTTGAGGATCATTATCACCACCGGTGGAAAGAGCGCTGGCATCGAGGAATCATTCGGCCGATTGGGCGTGAAGGAGTTCTTCTACCACGTCTATGACAAGAGCGCGAAGCTGGACGAAGTGATCGCCAAGACAGGAGTCGACCCAACACGCACGGCGTACATGGGTGATGACATTCCCGACCTGCGTGTAATGCAGCGCGTGGCCTTGCCTTGCTGCCCTGCCGATGCCGCTGAAGAGATCAAGGACATCAGCCTTTACGTGAGCCGCAAGCCCGGCGGCATGGGTTGCGTGCGTGATCTGCTGGAGCAAGCCATGAAAGTGCAAGGCAAGTGGATGACCGAAGCAGCGCACACCTGGTAGCATGCGCGATCTGATCCGACTTACTCGCCCGCTAAATCTGTTGATCGTTGCGCTCACAATGGTGGTGATGCGGTACGGGGTGATCGGGGGTTGGTTTGACACTACCACGGCGGCAATCAATCGTTTACCGCGAACTGACCCTCAATGCTCACGAGCGGCATCGGCGATCCTACCGCAGCTCGACCATCATTTTACGTTGATTTTCTTCATTCTGCTGATGCTGAGCGTCATATTGATCATGGCAGGTGGAAATGTCATCAACGACTACTTCGACACGCGCATCGACCGTGTGAACAAACCCAACGATGTGATCGTTGGTCGTAGTGTTAAGCGACGCGTCGCGATGATCGGGCATTGGGCGCTTAGCGGTGTAGGATTGATCATTGGCGCTATCGTAGCCTGGCGATCAGGTCACCTGAAGCTCGCGGTCTTTCCAGTCTTTGCTGTTGGAGCGCTCTGGTTTTACAGCACGACCTTCAAACGGGAAATGCTCATTGGAAACGGACTTGTTGCCACCCTTAGCGCGTTGGTGCCCCTACTAGTTGGGTTGTATGAACTACCTCCTTTGGATCGGATCCGTGAAATGACCACCCTTTCGTACTGCTTCCCTGCGTTCTGGTGGGGCTCCGATCCATTGTGGTGGTGGATAATCGGTTATTCTGCTTTCGCCTTCATCAGTACCCTGCTACGCGAACTACAAAAGGACATGGCCGATGTGCGCGGGGACGCCGCAGCCGGTTGTCGAACGGTGCCGATCGTGTGGGGCATGCAAGCTTCACGACGGCTCGTAGCGTTCTGGGCGATCCTCATCATCGTTGCCGTCGGTCTATTGGCCGATCAGGTGTTCACGGAGATCGCTTCTCGGGCCTACCTCTACGTGCTGGTCATCGCGCCCATCCTCGCCTCGTGCATCCTCACATGGAACGCGCGCACGCGCGACCAGCACTACCGTGCGGGCAATGTGATGAAGTTGGCGATGGTCTTCGCGGTCGGGTTCGGTGCGGTTTATCCTTGGCTCATCGCATGAGGGTTCCCCCGATACATCCATGGCGGTTGATCCTGTGCAGCGCGTCGCCACGTCGCAGGCAATTGCTGCAGGGCCTTGACCTGCCCGTGGAGATCACCAGCGTCGATGTGGACGAGACACCACCGCCTGGACTTCCGCCGGAGCAAGTAGCAGAACACTTGGCACGCAAAAAGGCTGAAGCATGGACGGGAACATTAGCTGCGGACCAAGTGCTTGTTACCGCCGACACAACCGTATTGCTCGACACTGACAATGGCACGGTGCTCTTGAACAAACCGGTGGATCCAGCCGAAGCCGAACAGATGCTGACCATGCTCAGCGGACGCACGCATCGCGTGATCACCGGCGTTTGCCTGCGCACCTCAACACAGACGCACGGCTTCGCGGATACGGCTCTCGTCACCTTCCGCACGCTTTCGGCGGAAGACATCGCCTACTATGTGGCAGCGCATAAGCCACTGGACAAAGCCGGGGCCTATGGTGTGCAGGATTGGATCGGCTACACCGCCGTAACACGCATCGAAGGCAGCTTCTACACGGTGATGGGTTTGCCCATGCACCGCGTGTGGGAAGGACTTGTACAACTATCGCGATAGCCGATCAGCGCAGCAGCACAACATGCCCTTGGGCACTGTGCACTTGGTTCTCGCTGTCGCGCAACCGTAGACGCCAAGCATAAACCCCTTGTGGCGTTTCGATGCCCGTCTGCTTGCCGTCCCATGCCTGATCCACAGCACCACTGCTGAAGATGGGTTGGCCCCAGCGATCAAAGATGTTGAACTCGAACAGGCTTGGCTGGCGCACGCTGGTGATCGGCAGGAAACCATCGTTGATACCATCGCCATCCGGTGTGAAGGCATTCGGCACATAGAGCGCGAACTCACCTTCCACGCAAACCTCAACACTAGTGGTGTCATAGCAACCTTCCGTGTTCCCCACGATCTGCTCCACGGTGTAACAACCAACATCCGCATAGGTGAATCCCGGTGAAACTTCCGTTGACGTGCTGCTATCAGGATCACCCATTGTCCAAGACCACTGCGACGCACCCGAGGAGCCATCGAGGAAGAGGAACGATGGGTTGGTGATGATGGTGATAGGCGGATAAGCCTGGAAGTCGGCAACCGGTGAGGCAAAAACGTTGACCAGATCCGTTTGAGTAAGCGTTCCACTGCAACCGTTCGCATCCGTGGTAGTCAACACAACGGTGTACAGGCCATCCTCCACATAACAATGTTGAGCGGGGCTACCACCGCCGACACTTCCATCGCCGAACGACCAATCGCTCGTCGCTGCGCCCGGTGTGTCGTCGGTGAATGTGACGCACCACGGCTCGCAGCCTTCCGGCGCGGAGTTGGAGAACTGCGGTTGCACGGGTGGAAACACAGTAACAGTGACACTGTCGGGCGGGGAAATACAGCCGTTCGCATCGGTCGCAGTGGCTGTGAAAGTCGATATGACTGAAGGCGAGACCGCTGGCCCGGTTGGCGCCCATGCCACGTTGTACCCAGCAGTTCCACCAGACGGTGTGGCTTGCAGCAGCACGGCATCACCGGAGCAGATCGCAGTGTCGTTCGACATGAGCAGCGTCAACGGTGGTGGTTCATTCACCGTGAATGGGATCGTGGTGGTGCAAGCGCCAACATCAGAAACCACAACGGAATAGCTCCCGGCTGGAAGTGTTCCGAACTGCAAACCCGTTTGCCCACCGGGAAGCCATGTGATGCTGGGTTGGTTCTGTGGTCCATTGATCGTCACGATGCCTGAACCGATGTCGCCTGCACACTGCGGTTCCATGATGTTCAACGCGACATCGAGTATCAGAACATCCACCACATCGCTCACCGATATCCCGCATGGTCCGGATACAGTGATCGTCACCTGATAGGCACCCGGCCCGCTGAATACGTGCATGGGTGCAGGCAATGTGCTGCTGTTAGCGGCACCGCTTGCCGGATCACCGAAGTCCCACGCGGTGATGTTCCCGCAACCAACAATGGCGCTCGTGAAGTTCACCGTGTCACCGGTGCATGGCAACGCCGAAGCATCCACGCTGATCGGCGCTTGGTCAATGAAGATGTCGTCCACAGCAACTCCGTCGTAGTTGTTGCACGTGGTACCGCTACCGAAAAGGAACCGGAGCAGCACGTTCGGCTGGCCTGCACAACCCAACAGGCAATGTTTCGCGTCAACCCATTGCTGGCTACCGAACCCACCGACGCATGCGCCGACGGTGGCACCCACTCTACCGCTCCAGCCATGCTTTGGCGTGGCGCCGCTCAGGTTGGTGATGGTCGCGTAATTGTACCAGTTGTCGTTGAGGCAATCCACAGGATTGCCAAAGGCCCCGACGTTCGTCCACGACGTTCCACCGTTCAAGCTGTACTGAAGATTCGCACCATCGTACTGCCGTTCCGTTTCCCAAAAGACCTTGAAGCTGATCCACGGGTTCGGCACGTTCGTGAAGTCGAAGCAGGGGCTTTCCAACCAGCTGCTCTGGCCTAAGCTGTAGAAGCTTCCCGTTAGGCCGCCAACGCACCAACTGTTGTTACCACCGCCCGGTCCTGTTATGACGGGTTTGCTCGGCGTGCCCCAAGCCCAATCGCTTCCGCTTCCGCCGGCTGTCCATGCCGGTGCGGCTTCAAAATCCTCGGTATAGGGGAACACGCTCACGCACTGCGCCCATGAACGCATGCCCAAGAGCAAGGCTCCGCACAGAGTGATGGACCGCAGAGGAAGTGTGATCGGAAAGAGCATCGGGAGGAAGACGCCGAATTCGGCCGCGAAGTTCGTTGAACCGGCACCGAAGCACCCGACCGGACAAGTCAGGGGTCACTCCTCCTTCGCGCGCTCCCAATAGGCATCCATCTCGGCCAGGCTCATGTGGCCCATCTGTTTGCCGTCCTTGGCGCTCTCGCGCTCGAGGTATTGGAAGCGCTGGATGAACTTGCGATTGGTGCGTTCAAGCGCCTCGTCGGGATCGATGTTCAGGAACCTGGCATAGTTCACTATGCTGAAGAGCAGATCGCCCAACTCATCCGCCTGTTTGGTTGAACAGGCATCCACCTCGTGCTTCAGTTCAGCGAGTTCCTCGGTCACCTTCTCCCACACTTGGTCCCTGTGGTCCCAATCGAAGCCCACTCCTCGGGCTTTGTCCTGCACGCGGATGGCCTTTACCATGCTCGGTAGCCCGCGCGGCACACCATCCAAAACGCTCTTGGGCTTCTCGCCGTTCTTGTCCCGCTCAGCCAGCTTGATCTTCTCCCAATTGGCCTTCACCTCTTCCTCGTCCTTCACTTTCACATCGCCGTAGATGTGCGGGTGACGGTGAATGAGCTTGTCACAGATCGCATTGCAGACATCAGCGATATCGAACGCGTTCTTCTCTTGGCCGATCTTGGCGTAGAAGACAATGTGCAACAGGATGTCGCCAAGTTCCTTCTTCACGCCATCGAGGTCGTTCGTTAAGATCGCATCACCCAGTTCGTACGTCTCTTCAATGGTGAGGGGACGCAGCGTTTCGAGCGTCTGCTTCATGTCCCATGGACACTGTGCGCGCAGCTCGTCCATGATCTTGAGGAGACGCAGAAAGGCGGTGGCGCGAGGGTCGGCGGTCATTGAGCAGGATTTGTGGGTTGCGAAGTTCCGATTCCCCAGCTGCCGGTCGCCGCGATAATTTCACCGCCATGCCCCGGTGGACCATTTGCTCAGCGGCCTGTTTGTTCGTGAGTATGAGCACGATCGCGCAACAGGCTGATTTCGCGCTTGGTGCGCGCGCAGGTTACGGCTACCTGATCGCGCACCACGACAACCTGAAGCGCATGGTGGATGGGCACATTCCCAGCATTGAGTTGTGCTATGAGCGTGTGGTCAGTGGGCGGCAGGCATGGCATCGTTCATACAAGTCGCCGAGTTGGGGCATGTCTTTTTACGCCGCTGATCTGCGTGCAGAGGAGTTGGGCAATGCGTTCGCGCTGACACCATATCTGCTTCTTCCATTGACTTTCGATGACCGGCAAAGCCTCGACCTGCGCTTCGGTTGGGGCTTGGGAGTGGTAACGCACCCATTCGACAAGGAGACCAATTACAAAGGCCACGCGATCGGCAGCACAGTGAACGTTCATATGTTACTCGGGGTGGAATACCGCAGGCAGTTCGGACGCACGAGCATCGGTGTCGGGCTGGGCATCAACCACCTTAGCAATGGTGCCTTCCGGGTGCCGAATCTGGGGATCAACTTGCCGGCTGTGCAACTCAGTGTTCGGCAGGAACTCGGCACGCGGCAACCGGTCGACACTGCGGGATACAGGGCCAGAGACAACGCCATTGGACCACAACGGGTCTTCGCCTACGCGACAATAGGCATGAAGGAGACCTTCCCCGTGAACAGCGGAAAACACATGGCCTATGCGCTGGTGGTCGCTGCAACAAAACCACTTGGTGGAAAGATCCAACTGGAAGGCGGACTGGACGTCTTCCATAATACCTCTTTGGAGCAGCGCGCGCAGGAGGACGGACAAGAGCCGCCAACGACACTGACCCAAGCGGGCCTGCACCTTGGTGGCGGCCTTATCCTGCGTCGGCTCATCATCGTTTGGCAAGCCGGCGTATACGTCTTCAATGTCTTCGAGGAGGATGGAATGGTGTTCAACCGTGTCGGTTTCCGGCACACCTTGGGCCAACGTTGGCTGGTGAACTTCACCCTGAAGACGCACTTGGCAACGGCCGATCACTTCGAACTCGGCTTCGGCTACCGGTTCCGATGAAGTACGCACTCACCTGTATAGCCGTCCTATCCCTGTTGTCATGCGCCGACGACCAATGGGATGACTGTGTGACCAGTGCCGGGCCAACGCGGACGGAGGTGCGCAGTGCATCGCCTTTCCACACACTGGAACTAGCGGGTAAGATCGACGTGGTGCTTACACAGGACAGTGTTGATGCGATCAGTGTCGAAGGCGGTCGGAACCTGTTGGATCAGGTCGAGACCAGAGTAAGCGATGGTGTCCTGAAGATCAATAGCAACATGATCTGCAATTGGGTGCGCGACCTCCAAGAACGCGTGACCGTTCACGTGCAGTGCAGCAGTTTACGCACGATCGTATACACCGGCAGCGGCGATGTCAGCTGCACGAATACCATCACTCAACCCAACTTCCGCGTGGAACAGCGCCAAGGAAGCGGTACGTTGGATCTGAAACTTGAGACGGACACCTGCTGGTACGGCATGCATACCGGTCCGGGCAACGTGGTCGCGACCGGGAGCTCCGATGTGCTATACCTGTACTCCGGCGGCTACGCCCACATCGACGTGCGTGGGCAAGCGCACCGCGAAAGCCATTGTAACAATAGCGGTAGCGGTTCCTTCCGGACAGCTCCGAGCGAAGTGCTTTATGCCGCCGTGTACGATGCCGGAAACATCCACTATTACAGCGATCCGCCCGTGTTGGGGGTCACGGATGAAGGTTCGGGCTCCGTGATCCACGGGGATTGACGCACACCACGATGCACGATCGATCGTTCATCACTTGGCCATGTACCGATATGTGCATGCGATCCAGCCAAAGACCTTCACATCATGAAAAGGAAGCTAGCCCGCTTCATACCCCGTTGGTCGCGGAACCGCTATGGCGCCAGTGGCATGTTCCTACTGGTGTGGATCGCCTTCTTCGATAAGAGCGACGCGCTCACGACGTACAAAAACCGCAGGGCGCTGCACAAGTTGGAGAATGAGAAGGAGCGCTATATGAGCGAGATCGCACTAACGCGTCAGCGCATAGCTGAGTTGAGCGGCGACCCTACCCTCATGGAAAAGTTCGCTCGGGAGCGCTATTACATGAAGCGCAAGAACGAGGATGTCTTCGTGCTCGTTCCGGAGAAAGATTGAACGATCAGTGATGATGCCCGCCCGGCCCATGCACGTGGCCGTGGCTCAATTCATCGGCCGTGGCATCGCGCACTTCCGTTATCTCCACATCGAAGTGCAATGTGACTCCGGCCAACGCATGATTGCCGTCCAACAACACTTTTCCGTCGGCCACTTCCTTCACAGTGAACACCCCGTGGTCCCCTGCTTGGAACTGCATGCCCTCGTGCACCTTCTGGTCGCCGAACTTGTCGATCGGCACAAGCTGCAATAAGGCGGCATCGAACTCACCATACCCATGGGCCGGTTCTACAACAGCTTTGAACTTGTCACCAACCGCGCGACCTTCCATCTGCTGTTCGAGCCCCGGAACGATCATGTGCGCGCCTTGCAGGTACGCGAATGCTTCGTTACCAGCAGAAGTATCAAGCAACTTGCCATCGGCATCGCTGAGGGTGTAGTGGAACGAGACCACTGAATTGTTCTTGACGCGCATTTTTGTTCAGAAAGGGCGCCGAAAATAGCAGGCGTCGGAGATCGGAAGCCGTCTGGCACTGGAGCCCGATGCTCTGGCAGGCTTCGGCAATGGCTTGGGTCAGTTCTTCACCAGGTACGAGCGCGCTTGACCTTCCTCGATCATCAGGGAGATCACGTAGCCTCCTGCAGGAAGACCTGATAGATCGACCCCATTGCTCGTAACCCCGACCGGAACCACACGCCCAAGCGCGTCCGTGACCAAGAGGTTGTTGAGTTCGGCACCTCGGGGAAGCGTTATTGTCACCGGGCCGTTCGTTGGATTCGGGTAGGCGTTCAATTCCTCTGAAACAACCTCTTCCAAACCAACTGAACTGCAATCCAACGTTGATGCAAGAAGGTTGCTCCTGCGCTCGGCGATGAACGACTTCAACCCGGGCATGGTCCACCAGAAGCCCCCGCTGAACGCGGTCGTTGTTTGGTTGATGTTCGTTTCGAAATCGGTGTTCTGGAATTCCTTGTTGTTGTCGGCATACACATGTGGCTGCACGAGGTCGTGCAACTGGTCGATATATGGGTCGAGTTCAGCGTTCGTGAAGCGTTCGAACAGGTCGCAGTACTGCACGAGATAGGCTTGACGAAGTGCCTGGCTGCTCATGATACGCTGCAACAACCGGCGACCCGGGGAAGCATATGTGGCGGGCAGCGCGGCCACATCGTTCACCCATTGCGGGGTATAGCGCCCGAAGGACATGTTCACATCCCAATGCACCCAGTTCCACTTCAACGTGGTGCTGTCGTGATAGAGGTAGTAGTTGCGCGCAGTACCGTAATACGCGTCCATGTTCCCGAAAAGATTGTCCAGTGCCAATGAGCGCAGTAGCTCGGTCCATTCGAATTGGACCGGAAGTCCAGCAACGAGGTCCGCAGCATTGGAATTGTCAATGAAGTCGAGCAGTTCGATGAGGTCCGTCCAATCGTTCTGCGTCTCGTTCGTCTTCAGTTCATAGCGGCCAGTGTAGTTGCTGGCGGAATTGCCGTAGTGGTTCAGATCTGCTTCCAGCCCCAGTCCACCGCCATCGGGGGTGTAGTTGTCACCTGCCTTGAAGAGGTTGCCGTCATTGTCATCCAACCACCGGTCGAGGAAGGTCTTGTCCACCTGTTCGATCACGCTGTAGAAACCCCATGCCTGCCCGTTGAGCGAAACGTTGGCGAAGCTGACGCGCGGGGCCAACACGCCTTCACGTCGGCACGCATCCATGAAGACCTTCTCGCGCAGGAAGGTGGCATCGCCCCAGTTGTTGCTCAGGTTGAGCTTCTTCAATCCATGGTACTTCTGTCCGTCGATGTATGTATCGAAGTCGAGTTTGATCGGCTTCTTGTCCGTTGGGTAGAAGTCGAACGAGCTGTTGCCCTTCAAACGAACCCCGACGCTATCGAAGGTGTACGTGCCCGACTGATCGGTGATGATGACATCCGCGGGAATGGATTCCTCCATACCTGCTTGGTGGTTCATCAAGAGCGTGATCCAGAAGCCCGGGTCGTCGAAGGTCAACTGCATGCTGATGACCTGATCGGTATCGAAAAGCGTATCGCCTGCGAACTGGGCGGAAGCCGGCTGAGCAGCGACCAATGACAGTGCAACGGCGAGGACCAAGGGGCGTAGACCTGATAGCATCGAACTGGATTTGCCCATTGACGTGCGTTCGCTTCACCCTGTCCGCCGTTGGGCGACTCGACCGGGGAACGGAAGCACGAAGCGGACGACCACGGATCGGTGAGTCGACGATCTTCGCCGCAATGGCGAACGAACGGCTCTTCGATGCATTCCCTACCGCAACGCGCGAGCAATGGGAAGCAGTGGTGCGCAAGGAATTGAAGGACAAGGAACCCTCGGTGCTGGACATCGCGATCGGGGATCATGCCCTGAAGCCTTACCACGTCGATCGTGGCGCGACCACCAATGAGGCACGAAGTGGCGCGAAACGCGATGCCAACAAATGGCGCAGCACCATCGAAGTGGATGCCTCCGATCCGGATGCGAACGATCTACTGCTCGAAGGGCTGATGGGCGGCGCCGATGGCGTGCGCGTTTCAGGTGATGTCGGTGCCTTGCCAGAAGTCCTGAAGGATGTGCTGCTCGCCGGGGTGGACCTACAACTCACCAATGGCACGCCAGCCGCCATGCGCTGGTTGCGCAAGGAATCGGAACGCCAAGGCGCGCAGCCGAACGAGGTCAGCCTCTGCTTCGGCTTGCCCCACGATCAGGATGTCTCCGACATGAAAGACCTCTTGGCTGCATTGCCCAAGGTGCGGCTGTTCGAAGTTGAAGGACTTCGGCAAGGGCGTGCACAGTTGGAGCGGCTCATTGCCATAGGCTTCAGGCCGGAACGAGCTGCAGGGTGCATTCAGTTCATCGTGCGGCTCGGCGATGATCTGTTCATCGAAGCAGCTCGCATCCGGGCGTTGCGGGAAGGATGGTCGGCGGAAGTCAGCAATATCATCGGGCACCATGGTCCGCACAACTGTTGGATCCAAGCAGAGGTGGCCTACCCCGGCGATGCAAAGTCACCGTACGACAATTGCATCCGCGCCACGTTGCAAGCCATCAGTGCGATCACCGGTGGTTGCGATGGGCTCAGCATTCCCGCGCCGGTTCTCCCCGAAGGCGATCAACTTGCACGCCGTGTGGTCCGCAACATCCACAACCTGTTGCGCGACGAGAGCTTCCTCGATCGTGTGGCGGACCCGCTTGGTGGCAGCTACACCGTTGAGCAACTCACATCCACACTCGTAAAGGCGCTGACCAACCGGGAAAGCGCCAACCGGCCAGTAGCCAGCAGCGAACAGCCAGCGGCTAGCATTCCCAACCGCGAAGAAATCCCCCTCAAGTCCTTCTACACCCGCATCGACACCGAACAACTCGAACACATCAAGTTCGGCGCTGGCGCTCCACCGTATTTGCGTGGCCCGTATGCGAGCATGTACACCATCCGTCCGTGGACCATCCGGCAATACGCGGGCTTCAGCACGGCCGAAGCGAGCAATGCCTTCTACCGTCGCAACCTCGCCGCCGGACAGATGGGCCTGAGCGTCGCCTTCGATCTCGCCACGCACCGCGGCTACGATAGTGACCACCCGCGCGTGAAAGGCGACGTGGGCAAGGCCGGTGTGGCCATCAGCAGCGTGGAGGACATGAAGATCCTCTTCGACAGCATTCCGCTGGACAAGATGAGCGTGAGCATGACCATGAACGGCGCCGTGCTGCCCATCATGGCCTTCTTCATTGTGGCGGCGGAAGAACAAGGCGTGAAACCGGAGGACCTGCAAGGCACCATCCAGAACGACATCCTGAAGGAGTTCATGGTGCGCAACACCTACATCTATCCGCCTGGGCCGAGCATGCGCATCGTCGGCGACATCTTCTCGTATTGCGCGAAGAAGATGCCCAAGTTCAACAGCATCAGCATCAGTGGCTACCACATGCACGAGGCGGGCGCGCCTGCGGATCTCGAACTCGCCTACACGCTGGCCGACGGCATCGAGTATGTGCGCACGGGAATCGCGGCGGGCATGAAGGTCGATGAGTTCGCTGGTCGCCTCAGCTTCTTCTGGGGGATCGGCATGGACCTCTTCATGGAAGTCGCCAAGATGCGCGCGGGCCGTTTGCTCTGGGCCAAGATGCTGCACGAGATCGGCGCGACCGACAAGAAGAGCCTCGCGCTGCGCACGCACTGCCAGACCAGCGGATGGAGCCTCACCGCGCAGGACCCGTTCAACAACATCGCACGCACCACGGTCGAAGCGCTCGCTGCCGTGCTCGGCGGAACGCAATCGCTGCACACTAACTCGCTGGACGAGGCCATCGCCTTGCCCACGGACTTCAGCGCCAAGATCGCGCGCGACACGCAGCTCTACCTGCAGAAGAACAGCGGCATCACCAAGTTCGTCGATCCGCTCGGCGGCAGCTACTATGTGGAAAGTCTCACGCACGAGCTCGTACACAAGGCGTGGGCGCGCATCAAGGAAGTAGAAGAACTCGGCGGCATGAGCAAGGCCATCGAGACCGGTCTGCCGAAGATGCGCATCGAAGAAGCCGCAGCAAAACGCCAGGCCCGCATCGATACCGGCAAGGACAAGATCATCGGCGTGAACGCTTTCGTGACAGAGGACGAGACGAAGATGGAATTGCTCGAAGTGGACAACAGTTCCGTACGCGAGTCGCAGGTGGAACGCTTGCGCATCATCAAGGACCTGCGTGACGAAGGACATGTCGCGGCATCGCTAGCTGCGCTGACGCGTGCCGCGAAGGGCTCCGAGAACCTGCTGGAACTCGCTGTCGCAGCAGCGCGTCATCGCGCCACGCTCGGCGAGATCAGCGACGCGCTCGAAAAAGCCATCGGCCGTTACAGCGCCACCATCCGCAGCATCAGCGGTGTTTACTCAGCGGAAAGCATGCAAGACCCCGAGATGAAGGAGGCCATGCGCCTCGCCGATGAATTCGCAAAGGCCGAAGGGCGACGCCCACGTATCCTCGTGGCCAAGATGGGCCAGGACGGTCACGACCGCGGTGCCAAGGTGATCGCCACCAGCTTCGCCGACATCGGCTTCGACGTGGACATCGGTCCGCTGTTCCAAACGCCGCAGGAAGTGGCGAAGCAGGCCATCGAGAACGATGTGCACGTGCTGGGCATCAGCAGCCTCGCCGGTGGCCACAAGACCCTGGTGCCCGAGGTGATCAAAGAGCTACGCGAGACCTACAAACGCGGCGACATCCTCGTAGTGGCCGGTGGCGTGATCCCGCCGAACGACTACGACTTCCTCAAGCAGGCCGGGTGTTTTGATGTCTACGGGCCGGGGACGCGGATACCGGTGGCGGCGAAGGGGATCCTGCACGAACTGGCCAAGCGAGAGATTTGAATTGGCAGGCTGTGCATGTGCTTTTGTAACCTAGTTTTGACACTTAGCATATAAGTGAATACCTTTGTACTCGAAAAGCTGGAAGAGTTCGTCACCGACAAGGTGACCTACTACTCCGTTCGCTTTGTGGACAAGGAAATCACGGAGTTCGAAGCGTTCGTTCTGAATCACGCACAGGAAGCCAACATCCAAGACGAATGGGCCGATTTGATGCTCTGGATGGAAGAACGATTGGGGCGACGCAGCGGCGCCCTCAAGCACCTCTTTCGGCACGAGGGCAAGGCCGATGGCCTGCCGCCTTCCGCGCAATACCTCGACATCGACTACGAACAGAACATCCGTCTGTACTGCCTTCGGATCAGTGACCATGTGGTCGTCCTTTTCAACGGAGGCATCAAGACGGAACAGAAGGCGCAAGACTGCCCAACGGTCAAGCCGCACTTCATCAATGCACAGTATTTGGCAGCGACCATAACCAAGGCCATGAGCGGACGTGATCGGGAAATCAGTTTGTCCGTGGATGAGTTCGAGTTGGAGTTTGACGATGAAACAGAGTTTGGATCATGAGTAAGCGCGGCATCATCACGAAAGCGTTGGCGGGCATCCCGGCAGAGAACCGGCAGTTCGTCAAGAAGAGTTTGGACGTACAGGACCAAATCGCGGACCTTCTCGCGAAGAAAGGCTGGACCCAAAAAGAGCTCGCCGCTCGCATGGGCAAGACCGAAGCGGAAGTGAGCCGGTGGTTGAACGAACTGCACAACCTCACGATGAAGAGCATCGCGAAGTTGGAGGTCGCATTGGGCGAGGACATCATACTGACGCCCGGCACCGCAGCGCGTTGGCGGCCCACTGTGCAATGGACGGTTCATGCTACGATCAATGATCCACATTTCGCAGCAGGTAGCCGTTGGATAAAACCGCCAGTGACGTCGACGTCCAAGACCAATGGATCGGACACCAATGCCTCTGCCGCATGAGCACACCTGCCTTCAAACCTATTGACCCGACCAAAATCCGGATCGAGTCGATCAACATCGCCAAGGCTGCCATTGATGCTACTGAGGACTACATCGCCAACCCGGTGGTTCCTGCTAGCACCAAGCTGAATTTCACCTCTGAACAACAGTTCGACTTTGAAGCGAAGCGCATGCAAGCGCGCATTCGAGTAGATATGATGGGCGAGGACGAGTCCTCACATCCATTGGGATTAAGCGGTTACTACGACATGTACTTCCACTTCAGTATCGCGAACATGGAGGAACACGTAACAGGTTCGGGCAAAGCGCTTCAGGTAAATGCCCAGCTCGGTGCCACTATCATGGGCATCGCGTATTCAACCATGCGCGGCGTTGTCCTAGAACGCACGGCTGGCACGTTCTTCCAAGGCACTATACTACCCGTTCTTGATCCCCGTGGATTCCTCAACGCATCCGTTCAAGCCAAGCCATAGTTCAAGCCGGGCGCGATAGCGGCAAACAGTTTATGAAGCGATGAGAAAGGTCTACCGCAACGAGTTACATCGACTCATAGAACAAGAGTTGGGATTTGATCCTGCGTTGTTCACTCTCAAGGACAAGACAGAGGGCGATCTTCCTACCGTTGAAATCTGCGTCATTGGATCACCCCTGTGTTTCACCGTACGAAATGCAACCTCCTCTTGGGACTTGTTCGACTATTGTACCACACACTACCGGCCTGACTGGGCCGTAACCAAGTGGCATCCGTTGAATGGCTACCTGAACTTCGAACAACTGAAACAGCACCTCACTACCTGGATGCGAGAGCATCCTAAAAAGTACTTCGACGATCAAGAAAGTCCAGATAGCTGGAGAGACTGGGATCTCAACAGGACAGTACTTGATGCGATTGGACCGTCCATGTCGGACAACAGTGCTTTCAACATGGACCAATTGGCTTCCATTGAACGAGTGCTGAACGCCTTCCGCGTAGAAACCATATCGAAGCTGGGCTTACAAGACGCGGAGATCACGACACTGAATGAACATGTCGACTACCTAATAGAGTCAAGCACCCGATTGGGGCGCAAGGACTGGATCATGATTGCAGCATCGACCATCATTACCATAGTTGTGGCCCTTTCCTTGGACACACAGAAGGGTCGAGCGCTGTTTGAACTGTTCCGAAGCGCGCTTACCGCCTTGGGCTTCGGCCCACCCCTGCTCACTCAATAAGGCGAGTTGTTCTAGAATCGTTGTCATGAGTCTGACATCATCAGTTTCCGGTAGCCAACGTGATCGCTTGGCTTTGTAGGCTCTGCGTTCCGCGTTAGGGACAGCAGCGGAAAGCCCGGAGCCTTCTTAGGCGAGGACTTGGAGCGCATGGCCCGACGACGAGCCCCGGATGAGGCTCCGGGGTGACACGCCGGAACGCCCAAATGAGCTTCGACACATTAGCTGCACAAAAGCACCACTAATGCCAACCAACCATCTTTTTGATGCCTAAGAGCATCGTTGTGTGAAACAAGGAAAAGAAGAAATGCGTACACTTGTGGCGTGAATGCCGCGTTGATGAACCAAATGGGCTTTTACGCTGCCTATGAGCACCGTTAACTGGAACCTCCTAACCGATGCCAACGCCGTAGCGCGGCTGGGCACGGAGATCAAGCGCATGCGCCTGGAGCGCAACATGAGCCAGGGCGAAGTGGCCAAGAACACCGGCCTGGACCGCAGCACCATCGCGCGGCTGGAGGGTGGCCGGGCGGCCACCTTGCTCACCGTGGTGCAAGTGCTGCGCGCGCTGGACCGCCTGCAACTGCTGGATCCGTGGGTGGCCGAACCGCTGATATCGCCATACATGGTGGTGGAGGCGCAGGCGAAGTACCTGAGGAAGCAGCGCAAACGCGCGGGGCGCAAGAAGCCCGATGTAACACCTCCTAAACCCAAAAGCACATGGTAACGCATGCGAAAGTGTTGTTGTGGGGCAAGCCTGTTGGACTGGTCGTGTGGGACGACAAGTTGCACCGCGCACAGTTCCAGTACGATCGTTCTTTTGCGCAGAGCGGATTGAACGTGGCACCCATGCAGATGCCGCTGGACAAGGCGCGCGGCGGTGAGGAGATCTTCGCTTTTGGGAACCTGCGCGATGAGACCTTCAAAGGGCTTCCGGGCTTGTTGGCCGATTGTCTGCCGGACCGTTTCGGCGATACGCTGTTGAACGCTTGGCTGAACCAGCAGGACCGCGCGGCGGGCACGGCGAACCCGGTGGAGAAGCTCTGCTTCTTGGGTCACCGTGGTATGGGTGCGTTGGAGTTCGAGCCGAGCCATGCCGAACTGGAAGCGAGCAGCGAAGCCTTGCGTGTGGATGAGCTGGTGCGTGTGGCTCGCGAAGTGCTCACAAAGAAGGAGGCGTTCAAGACCAGTCGAAAGAAGGGCGAGCAAGAGGCGCTGATGGACATCATTCAGGTGGGGACATCGGCCGGTGGAGCGCGCGCGAAAGCGGTGGTGGCGTACAACCACAAGACGGGTGAGGTGCGCAGTGGGCAAATAGAAGGTCTGGAAGACTTCACGTACTGCCTGATCAAGTTCGATGGCGTGACGAACGCGGCGCTGGGTGATCCCAAGGGCTATGGCCGCATTGAGTATGCGTACCACCTGATGGCGGTGGCGTGCGGGATCAGCATGATGCCGAGCACACTGTTGGAAGAACATGGCCGTGCGCACTTCCTGACGCAGCGGTTCGATCGGGTGCAACATGCGAAGACCGGCGAGACGGTGCGCTTGCACATGGCCACATTGTGCGGCGTAGCCCACATGGATTTCAACGATCCGCTGCGGTACAGCTACGAGGAGGCGTTCGGTGTGATGCGTATGCTGGGCCTACCCTACCCCGATGCCGCAGAATTCTTCCGGCGCATGTGTTTCAACGTGATCGCGCGCAACTGCGACGACCACACGAAGAACACGTCGTTCCTGATGGATCCGCAAGGCACATGGCACCTCTCCCCTGCCTACGACATCACCTTCGCGTACGACCCGAAGAACATCTGGTTGAAGCAGCATCAGATGAGCATCAATGGGAAGCGATCAGAGATCACGCGCGCTGATCTGCTGGTGGTGGCGAAGGAGATGAACATCAAGAAGGCGGAATCGATCATTGATGAGGTGGTGGCGGGCGTGAAGACCTGGAAGAAATGTGCGAAGAAGGCGGAGGTGAGCGCCAGTCAGGTGGAGGCGATCGGGAAGTTGTTGTTGGTGAAGATGTGATACACGAACGCTGTAGGCACACGATCTTCGCTCTATGGGCTTGATCACTTGGTTCCGGGAGGCGCGCGAGCGGTGGAAGTTGCACGGCGTTTCGCATGCGCATTTTATGGAACGACGGACGAACGGCAAAGTGGAACACCATTTCTTCCGCTTGTGGAACGGCCGACAGATCGAATCCTTCAGCGGTGCGCCGGGGCGCTACGGCAGACCTATGACCGGCGGCAGCGTGAATGTTGCCGGAGCGCTGGCGGAGATCCAGGAGCACCTCGCATGGAAGCTGAAAGAGGGCTTCGTAGAAGCGGAAGGACCGGACTGGTGGAAGAAAGGTGAATACCCACCCGCAGCAGAAGGGCCTGACTTCTTCGAAGATCCGGACCACCACGAATGGGATGATGTGAAGGTGAAAGAAACTGACACGTGGACGCACAGTGGGATGTACCTGATGTGGATGGATTCGCGCGGGTTCCTGGAAACGCCGGAAGATGCGGACGACAAGGCCAAACTGGATCGCGCCCGCAACCGCGAGATCACGCCGGGTGCCTACTTCGGCGCGGTGCAGGGCGGTTGGTTCGGTCCAGAGGAACTTACCGATGAAGGGCTTGCCTTCACACGCAGCTACTACACGGACAAGGGCTACAAAGCGGATTACCGCGCGCATGTGTTAAAACCACGCAGCAATTTCTACAGTGGTGCGGATACGTGGAAGATGTTTGACCTGCTGGTTCCCGTACTGGAAGACCGCTACACGGCTTGGAAGGAGGCGCAGCAATTGAAATGATCGTCCCTGATCGCCCTTGACCATGCAAGTGATCCGTGCAATGCTGCCTTCCGATGTGCCGGCCGCTCATGTGATCCGTTTACGTGTGCGAGAGAACCGCCTGAGCGATCCTTCGATGGTGACGGAGCAGGACTACCACGACTTCCTAGCGCGCGATACGATGAGTTGGGTGTGCGAAGTGGATGGTGTGATCACCGGCTTCGTGATGGTGGATGTGGAGAAGCAGAACCTGTGGGCGTTGTTCGTGGCGCCGGAGCAGGAGGGCAGGGGTATCGGGCGGGCGCTGCACGCGCAGATGGTCGCTCCCTACTTCCAGCACTGCGACATCTTGCGACTGAGCACCGACCCGGATACGAGGGCCGACGCCTTCTATCGCAAGGCCGGTTACCAGCATTGCGGCCACACCAGGACCGGGGAATCGATCTTTGAGCTGCGACTTGTGCGCCGTGTCCCGCCGACCGTTTGATACCAGATTCTCTGAGCATAGGGGTGGGGTTGTTGCCAACGGCCAAGGCAGAAACCTAAGTTCGCGGCGCGTCCGACCGTATCAGCCCAAGACGCAGAATCGAAAATGGCGTTCATCGGCAGTGGTACCAAAGACGATCCGTGGGTGTTGAAGACAGCACCGGGCAGCTCTGAATATTCCATGTGGCGTGATCCGGAAGCGGTGCCCCCGCAGTTGGTGTGCCAAGTGGGTTCCACAAAACTGGCTTACCACATGCGCGCGATCGAGGACCTGCACAACATGCTGAAGCGCCACAAGGATTGGATGGACCTTGGGGGCTGCGATGAGGACAAGCCCGCGAAACCGGGAACGGTTGAGGCCTGGGGCCGTAGCGACCAGAACAACATGCGCGGGTGGTACGGGCTGAAGGCTGGTTTGCGCGGACGGTTCGGGGTGTACATGCCCCCATTGTTGGAGGCTTTGGGCTTGGCTGAACTGACCCACGAGCCGAAGAACAACAAGATGCGCGCGATCAACCTGTAGCATCGCCCAACACAACCCGTAACACAAGGAATGCCTGAGTGGCACCGGGGCAACCGGTTTCCACAACGGTGCGTTGTGACTTTACCCGGTTGGCAGCGTTACCGGCATTCGCCCCGTCTAATTTCACACCAGCACCTGACGGCCGACGGCACCCTGACCGGTGTGTCTGACCGCTGCCTCCGAAAATGCCTCCCCCTCCCTCATTCCGCTTCCGGGATTTTCTCGTGCTCGCGGGATCGTTCACTACTACGGCCATACATGCGCAGCTGGTGATCAGTGAGGTATGCACGAAAAACAATGGCGTGC
Source organism: uncultured Bacteroidota bacterium (assembly GCA_902825795.1). Lineage (GTDB taxonomy): Bacteria > Bacteroidota > Bacteroidia > Flavobacteriales_F > PHOS-HE28 > PHOS-HE28. Next base: position 19,549 of record CADECG010000010.1, on the reverse strand, counting down.
TGGTGGATTCCTTCGGCGACACCCCGGATTGGATAGAGGTGCAGAACATCGGCTCCACAACGATCGACCTGTCCGAGCACTTCCTGAGCGACAACATCAACGACCCCGGTGAATGGCAATTGCCGAATGTGACCCTGGCTCCGGGCGCAGTGGAAGTGTTCTATTCCAAAGCCGACAATTCAGGCGACCACTACTTCACCTTCAAGATCGAGC
>CADECG010000010.1:0-19326 GCA_902825795.1 uncultured Bacteroidota bacterium | reverse complement strand
AACGATCCACCTGTCGAACTCCACACTGCAGATCATCCAGAGCTTGTCCGTTCCGTACTTGCACGCCGATCACTCCTTCGGTTTACTGGGGGCAGGCTCCTACTATTTCGGGGACCCGACACCCGGTGTCGTCAACAACGCCAACGGGTACAATGGCTACGCGCCCGTTCCAACCTTCAGTGAACCGATCGGCTTCCAGAGTGGTCCGATCCTGCTCGCTATAGGTGCCCCCGTAGGTAGTGTGCTGCATTACACCACCGATGGAAGCGACCCTTCCACCACATCTGCAGAGTACAACAGCTCCATTCCGTTGGACACCACACATGTGGTGAAAGCAATCGCGATCGGCGATTCGCTCCTTCCATCAGAGATCGCCTTGGGCACCTTCATCATCAACGCACCTACCGATCTGCCCGTCGTTTCCCTGAGCACGCACCCCGACAGCTTGTTCGACCCCGTGATCGGTATCTACATGCTGGGGCCGAACGCCGACTCGCTCTATCCACATTGGGGCGCCAACTTCTGGCAGGATCACGACATACCGGCCTACGTGGAGTTCTACGATACCGATGGAACGCGGAAGCTGGTTCAGAAAGTGGATCTGGAAACACACGGTGGAAGCGTCGCACGGAACAAGCCTCAGCGGCCGTTGCGGATGACCGCGCGCAAGGAATACGGTAACGACGTGATGCCGTTCGCATGGTTCCCCGAGCGACCTGATGTTGCGGCGTACCGTTCGATCGTTCTAAGGAACTCCGGTGCCGACTTCTGCATTTCGAATTTCCGCGATGGCTTGTTCCATCAGATCGTGCTGCACAATGATCTCGATGTGGACGTGCTTGCCTTCAGGCCTGCAGTCGTGTACATGAACGGCGCGTACTGGGGGATCATGAACATCCGCGAGCGCATCGACCCCGAGCATCTTCATAACAACTACGGCGCCGATCTGGATGATCTGCTGCTGATGGAGGAAGAGAACCTCAGCATCCAGGGCGACACCATCCATTTCCGCCAGTTGCTGGATGTGATGTTCAACAACGACATGAACGACCCGGTGGTGTTCTCCCAGGTGGAGGCGCAGTTGGATGTGCCCAGTTTCAAGGACTATTTCAGCATGGAGATCTTTGCCGGGAATGCGGACTGGCCCGCCAACAACCTGAAGTATTGGAAGCCATCGGCAACCGAAGGCAAGTGGCGATACCTGATGTACGATCTGGATGCCACCATGAACCTGTTCGGTTGGTTGCCTATGGATATAGATGGCTTCGAACGTGCATTGTATCACTACCCGAATGCCATCCATAGTGCTGTATTCCAAAGTATGCTGGAGAACGACGAGTTCAAGCGGACCTTCCTGAACCGGTTGGCGGACTTGATGAACACCACTTACACGGCAAGCAACTTCATGCGTGAAGTGGATCTTATCACCAGCACGATGGAGAACGATATCGAGGATCACTTCGCGCGGTGGGATCAATGGTTCGGCTTTTGGCCGATGCATACCGGCACCATCATACCGGAGTTCGCGGCGGTTCGGCCAGGCCACGTGCGCAACCACGTTCTGCAACATTTCAACCTGCCCAATACCGCAACCCTTCAATTCGAGGTTTTCCCTCCTATTGCCGGCGACCTCACCATCAATACCATCCGTCCAAGCCTGCCGTTCGAAGGCGTGTACTTCAACGGCAACGCGATCGACCTTACCGCGCATGCCGCGGAAGGATACGTGTTCGATCACTGGGCATATTCCGAAGAGAACAGCCTCCAAGCCGGGAGCCCCGACCTGCGTAAGTCATTCCCAACGAACGGCACCGTTACGGCGTACTTCCGGTCCACCACAACCACCATACTCGCCTTCCCGAACCCGTTCAGTTCGAGCGTTGTGGTCAGCATGGAATGCACGACAGACGGAACACTGGATGTCATTGTTACCGATGCACAAGGGCGCGAAGTACATCGTTCAACGGCGCAAGTGACAGCGGGTGTGAACCGGCTTGACCTACCACTCGACCAGTTGCCTGCGGGCGTTTACACGGTGCGCACGAGCGGGAATGGCGGCGGGGGCGCAACGCACCTTGTGAAGTTGGACCGCTAGCCCCCACCGACGATCTGTCCTGCAGGCGCTGATGGAGCGACCCTTGCCAAGGCGCACCTTCGCAACCTCATCGCCCTTCCGACCGATCCGACATGACAGAGAAGACTACGCCCAAAAACAAAATGACATGGGCGAAAGCCTTCAAGGAATTCATCTGGCCGCGACGAAAGACGGTTCTCATCGGGTTGGGACTGATCGCCATCAGCAGGGCCGCTGGCCTTATTCTCCCGTTGCAAAGCCAAGTTTTGCTGGATGAAGTGATCCCCAACCAAGACCTGCCCGGATTATGGACGTTGCTCTTGCTGGTTGTCGGGGCCATTGCGCTACAGAGCGTCACTTCCTTCATCCTCACTAAACTCCTGAGCGTTGAAGCCCAGTTGCTGATCAGCAAACTGCGCGCGCAAGTGCAACGCAAGATCCTGTCGTTGCCGATCAGCTTTTTCGACAGTACGAAGAGCGGCGCGCTGGTGAGCCGGATCATGACGGACGTGGAAGGCGTGCGCAACCTCGTGGGGACCGGCTTGGTACAGCTTGTTGGCGGCACGCTCACAGCAATAGCTTCATTGGTGCTGATGATCCGCATCAGCCCGCTGATGACGGTGTGCACCTTGGTGCCAGTTGGCGTGTTCGCCATCATCGCGCTCAAGGCCTTCGGGAAGATCAGACCGATCTTCCGCGAACGGGGCAAGATCAACGCTGAAGTGACCGGGCGTTTGACCGAGACACTGAATGGCGTTCGCGTGATCAAAGGCTTCAACGCGGAGGAACAGGAGAACAAGAGCTTCGAGAGCGGCGTGGACCGGTTGTTCCAGAACGTGAAACAAAGCCTGACTTCCACAGCGCTCATCACCAGCACGTCCACCCTTCTGCTCGGTCTGGCCAGTGCCGGGATCATGGGCTTCGGTGGTTGGCAGATCATCGGTGGCGAACTCACCAAAGGAGAGTTCATCGCCTTCACACTGTTGCTCGGCTTCATGATCGCGCCCATTGTTCAGATGAGCAACATCGGCAGTCAATTGACCGAGGCATTCGCCGGCTTGGACCGTACCGAGGAGATCCTGAACATGCAACCGGAGGACGTTCCCGAAGAGCGCCCGATACGCTTGGGCTCCATCAATGGCGACATCCGTTTTGAGAACGTGAGCTTCGCATACGACGGCGACAAAGACGTAGTAACAGGCATCTCATTCGATGCACCCCGCGGGAGCGTGACCGCGCTGGTGGGAACCAGCGGCAGCGGCAAGAGCACGATCGCCGGGTTGGCCGCAACATTCCTCACTCCGCGATCAGGCACGATCACCATCGACGGAAAGGACCTGAGCAAAGTGGGCCTCAGCAGTTACCGACAGCACCTTGGGGTGGTGTTGCAGGATGATTTCCTGTTCGAAGGCACCATTCGGGAGAACATCCTGTTCCCTAGACCCGAGGCTACCGAAGCACAACTGAAAAAGGCTGTGAAGGCGGCCTATGTAGATGAATTCACCGACCGGTTCGAACTTGGCTTGGATACTGTGATCGGCGAACGCGGCGTCAAACTCAGCGGCGGACAGCGCCAACGCGTGGCGATCGCCAGGGCCATGTTGGCCGATCCCCGCATCCTCATCCTGGACGAAGCCACCAGCAACTTGGACACCGAGAGCGAATCGCTCATCCAGAAAAGCTTGAACGAGTTGGTGAAGGACCGAACGACCTTCGTGATCGCCCACCGCTTGAGCACCATACGGCAGGCAACGCAGATCCTGGTGATCGAACAAGGCGGCATTGCAGAGTGTGGTACTCATGCTGAACTGATCGCAGCGGAAGGGCGGTACTTCGAACTGTATACCTACCAAGCACGCATTTGACCACCAGTGATGAGATGCCCAAGCATCTGAAAACGCTAGGCGCGGTGGCACACGCTCTGGTGTTCATCCTTGCGTCCTCAGCACCGCAGCGATCGATCGCCCAAGAACTCATAGAAGTAGCGGACTTCGGGCCCGACCCGGGCAACCTGCGCATGTTCGTGCACCAAGCTCCTGCGCACTTCGATAGCAGCGCTGCGCGGCCACTGGTAGTGGTGCTGCATGGATGTGGCCAAACTGCGCAGGGGTTCGCCGAGCACAGCGGCTGGAATGAACTCGCGGATCGCGAGGGTTTCCGTGTGATCTACCCGCAGCAGCGCACGGGAAATAACGTGTCGCGCTGTTTCAATTGGTTCCAGGAAAAGGACATCACCAGAGGCAGTGGCGAAGTGGCGAGCATCAACAGTATGGTGCTGTACGCCGTGAACAACTGGAACATCGACTCCACACGGATCCATATCATGGGCGCTTCCGCAGGAGCAGCTATGGCCGTGGCCGCTGGCGCCTGTTACCCTGAAGTGTTCGCTACCGTGGCAAGCTTCGCCGGAGGTCCATACAAGTGCGCCCTAAGTGCGGTTGCTGCCCTGCGCGAAATGAGCAACCCATCGCCACTTGAGCCAGCTGAGCGCGCTGCGCTCATCACTTCCGGCAAGGGTAAGTCTGAAGCGCAGGACTACCCGCGCGTGGTGATCATGCATGGTCTGCGGGATCATACCGTGGATCCGGACAATGCACTGGCGTTGGTGGATCAGTGGACAGCGGCTCATGGGATCGACAACGTGGCCGATACCATCGACACAGCTTTCCTTGATCATCCGAACGTGGAGCGCTCGGTGTACGCGGATGGCTCCGGTGAAAGTCCGGTGGTGCTGTACAGTTTCACTGATCTAGGCCACGTGCTTCCGATCGACCCAGGCGAAGGGCCAGCGGAAGGCGGGCGTGCGGGCACGTTCTTCGTTGACCATGTCGTGCACAGCACGTACATCATCGCACGCGAGTTCGGGTTGTTGGACTAAGCGTGCCGATCAGCGAACCTTGCCTTTGCACAACCTCACTCCTGCTCATTGAACTACCTCACGAGCCGGGATGGCAGAGGAGTAGCCTAGCCAGACCAAGCACAACGGTGAGCCAACGAACATCATGTTCCTCTGAGAAGGTCCGTCAAGCAGCCATGATCGACAACCCGCACTGGTAGTCACGCCGGACGTGAAGTAGCCTTCGGCTCCTTACCATCAAACTTCCTTGAGCGATGGTTCGCCCAATGCCCATCTTCTGGAAGACGCCAAAACTGTTCGGATGGAGCGCAGAACGCCCCACCATCCATCATTCATCCACCACTTCGGCTCATCGCTTTGAGCCACTAATTCTCTTCGACAAGACCCCAACAACCCATATTGGGAAGCCCAAAGTGGGTAAAATGAGCCTTCTGGAATTTCAAGTACGTACGACGACGGATACGGTTGCCTCACCCCCGAAAAAATTAGTTATGCACAACAGGGTATGGATACATGCCCTAGTCTTGCTTCACAACCTGAATAGTTGCTCTAACCAAATTCTTCACACATCATGCGTTGTCTGTACCGCTATTTGACGCTCGCGGCCGTGTTCGGCCTAGTGAGCAATGCTGCCTTAGCGCAGCTGGTATCTCAATACGCTTACACGCAAAGTGTGGGCACCTTCTCGCCGATCGTAGGCGGTTCGGTGCTGGGTACTGAAACCAACGGCGCCCAGAAATTCGTTGACCCAGGCGTTCCTGCCGGCGGCACAACGAACACCGGTGTTGGACTTCCGATCGGATTCGATTTCAACTTCCGTGGGGTAACGTTCGATCGTCTTGCGGTAAGCACGGATGGTTGGATCTCATTGGGCCAATCGGCCTTGGGTGCCACCGCCGTGAACATGACCACCTCCACGGTACCCCTGAGCTTCGCAACCGCTGTTACACCAGCTCAATTGCGCAGCCGCATCGCAGCGCTAGGGCGCGATATCCGAGGGAAGGGCACCGGCAGCGGTTCAGACCTTCGCTACGAGACCATCGGAACGGCACCGAACCGCACGTTGGTAGTTCAGTGGTCCAACTATGAACGCGCTGTTGGTACCGCTGGCACCACCGGTGATATCATCAACTTCCAGATCCGACTGAACGAAACCACCAACGTGGTCGATGTGGTATGGGGCTCCAGCTTCTTCAACCCAACGGTGGTGAGTACCGGATACGCTCAAGTTGGATTGGGTGGTCATACGGCGACGGACTTCAATAACCGCACCACCACTGCCGATTGGAACAGCACGACAGCTGGTGCGGTCAACACTGCCACGTGCGCGATGGCCAACTCTGCACTCGCTGGAGTGATCAGCCCGGCGAATGGATTCACCATGACCTGGACCGGTGCGAATTGTACCGCTCCTACGGCAACGGCCAGCACAACCCTCAATTGCGGTGCGGGACAGTTCTCGGTTTCGGTGGACCTAACGGGATTGGGCACTGGTAACACAAGCGTTAACCTGGTCCACACCATTGCCGGTACACCGACCACACAGTACTCCGGGGTAACGGCATCTGGCACCTTCGTAATGGGTCCCTTTGCACTCGGCACAACTGTCCAGATAACCGTGGTAACCGCCCCCGACAACATTTGCACGTTGAACTTGGGCAACTTCATCCAGAACGTTTCGAATTGTCCCATCACGAGCTATCCATTCTGCCAAACGTTCAATGCCTTCACGGATGGCACGGCCAGCTCAAGTTGCACCTTTGTTCAACCCTTGGAAGAGGGCTGGACAAACACGAGCACGCCGGGTTGGTTGGTTGAAACCAGCGGTACGGCCAACAGCGCAGGTACCGGTCCGGATACGGACAACCCGAACGGGCCAAGCACGGGAACAGGTCGATACCTGTACATCGAAGCTTCTGGCAACTGCACAGAGCGCATTGCTGTCAGCAACACGTACGACATCAGTTCCCTCACAGCCGGGAATGGCGCCGAGATGTCCTTGTGGTACCACATGTTGGGTGCGCAGATCGGCACGTTCACCGTGGAAGTGGAGGACCTGACGAATAGCCCCGGCTCCTATACGACACTCTTCACCCGGACAGGCACGCAGGGTGCCTTATGGTTGCACACTGGATGGTTGGATGTTGACGCGGTAGCGGCTGGACCATTGGTCCGCTTCCGGGTACGTGCCACTCAAACGGCCACATTCGAAGGTGATGCAGCATTTGATGATTTCTGTGTGCGAGAGGCCTTGGCCTGTATTCAGCCTGCTGCAACAGCTCAAGTCAGCGGAGCGAGCTGTGTTACGAACCAGTATTCCGTTACCATCAACCTTACTTCGCTCGGTGATGCGACTTCCGTAAACCTCGTGCCTTCGGCTGGCACGCCCATCAACGGTGTAGTTGCTCCGGGCACGTACGTACTTGGACCCTTCACCATCGGCACACCGGTCGCGGTAACGGTGGTGCACACGGGCGATGCGGCCTGCAATATCCCACTGGGCAACTTCAACTCGACCCTTACTTGCACGACGGCCAATACGTGTGCCCTAGGACTCACGGTGCCGGACAATGGTTGCGCGCTTCAGAACAACTTGGATATTGGTTTGGCCATCACGGCTCCGGGTACTACGCTCGGTACGGATGTGAACCTGCAATCCGTTGATATCATTACTTCACACCTGTTCAATAGCAACCAGCGCCTCACGCTTATCAGCCCGAACGGTACGCAAGTCGCATTGATCAATACCGGTGTGTTCGCCGGTGGCGACAACCTCGGTGACCCGTTGAACTGCCCCACTGCGGTATTCCGGCTTCAGGATGGCGGCACCGCAATGACCACCGTCTTAACGAACAACGTCACGGGCACATTCAACCCGCACACACCGATCAGCACCGTGAACAACGGTGGACCCGCAAGCGGCACCTGGATCCTGCGCTTTTGCGATGCAGTATCCAGCAACATCGGTACCGTCCAGTTCGTCAACTTGAACTTCATCACATGCACACAGGCGGCTGCCACCTCCACAATTGTTCCCGCGTGCGGTACCAACCAGTTCAATGTGGATGTGAACCTGACCGCGCTTGGCAACCTGGCCACGGACGTTGACATTATTGCCAGCGTGAACGGCGGTGTCCCGGTGACCTACCACGATAACGTTTCCGCACTGCAGGTATACAGTGTTGGACCATTCGCAAGCGGAAGCAACGTGGTGGTTTCAGTTCTGCACAACCAAGACCCTAGTTGCAATCTGGCTTTGCCCGCAGTTACATACACATGCCCGATCAACGCGTTCCCTGCCTGCGAGGATTTCGATACCTGGACCAATTGTTCCACTTCGAGTACCTGCACAACGGCATGCACGCTTGAAGAAGGATGGTCGAACATCAACACCAGCACATGGCGTACCTGGACCGGTTCACGGCCGAGCACAGGTACCGGTCCGATCTTCGATCATACATCGGGCAGCGGCAAATGGCTTTATATCGAAACATCGACCGCTTGTCCGGACCGGGTTGCGGAAACTCCACTGTATGATATCAGCAGTCTCAATGCTGGTAACGGTGCGGAAGTGTCAGTTTGGTACCACATGTGGGACGACGGAACCGGTGATATGGGGACGTTCTCAGTGGCCGTGGAGGATGTGAGCAACGCTCCCGGGGTTTACAACACGATATTCACCGAAACCGGGGACCAAGGCGACGTTTGGAACCACACTGGCTGGTTGAATTTGGATGCCTTCCCAGGTCCGGTCGTCCGTTTCCGGATCACGGGTACAAACACGCTCACCTTCCAAGGCGACATGGCCATGGACGACTTCTGCGTGCGGGAGCAGTTGCCTTGCGTGCCGGTGGTTGCCACTGGCACTGATGTGAGCGATTGCGCCACGAACACCTTCAGCGTGAACATCAACCTGACCAGCCTTGGCGATGCGGCCAACGTCGATATCGTTACCATCGTGAACGGCGGCGCACCGACCGTGGTGCACAATGATGTGAGCGCACTGCAGGTATATACCGTGGGCCCTTTTGCCAATACGGCAAGTGTGCAAGTGCAGGTTGTGCACCCACTTTTCTCGCAATGCACATCTGATCTCGGACCCTATACCTTCAACAACAGCCTCACGTGCGTGCAATGTTCACCAATTGTACCGGCGAACGAGACGTATTGCTATGTGGCCAGCGACAACCAAACGTGGACGTATGCTACACAGGGTGCGGGTATCCTCCGTTTGCAATTCGCAAGAGGAACTGTTGAAACCAACGCCTTCGACGACCTTATCATTTATGATGGTGCCGACAATACCGCACCTGTGCTATTCGCCAACCCGGCGAACACTGGCAACTTAGGTCCTGCGGGCAGTGGAATCCTCACCACGGACCCTGACTTCTTCGCGGTGGACGTGTATAGCACCAGTGGCTTCCTGCACATGACATTCACTTCGGACCCCTCGGTGCAGTGCGCCACATCCACGGTCTATGACCCGTGGGAGTGGACGGTGACGTGTATCGATTGCGTATCGCCTGTTGCGACCGCATCCCAGAACCTGAACTGCGCAACCGGTGACTTTACCGTGGATGTTGCCCTGACCAGCCTCGGCAACTCCGCCACGGTTGACATTGTGCAGGCGGTGAACGGAGGTGCAGCCACGGTGGTACACAACAACGTCAGCCTGTTGCAGGTGTATGTGATGGGCCCTTACCTCAGTACAGATGTGGTGGACCTGTCGATCGTGCATGCGAGCAATAGCAATTGCGATGTGGACTTGGGCAGCTTCAGTGCCGGTGTTGACTGCATCCAGTGCGGAGCCCCGGCTGAGAGCAGTAGCTACTGCTATGTGGCCAGCGACAACCAAAGCTGGACCTATTTCGCCAGTGGCACAGGCACACTGCGATTGCGCTTCTTGCGTGGTACGTTGGAAACGAATGCCTTCGACGACCTGACCATCTACGACGGACCCGATAATACCTTCCCTATCCTGTTCGCGAATCCGGCGAACACCGGGAACCTTGGGCCGGCAGGCAGCGGTATCCTGACCACCGATCCTGATTTCTTCGCCGTGGATGTGCTGGCCACAGGACAGTACCTGCATATGACCTTGACGTCTGACCCATCAGTACAATGTGCCACCTCCACCGTCTACGACCCATGGCTTTGGGAAGTGCTTTGCTTCGACTGCACTGCACCTACTGCAACGGCGTCCATAGTTCCAGACTGCAACAACTACCAGTTCTCCGTTGCAGTTGATCTCACAAGCCTTGGTGATGCCACCGATGTGGATATTGTGGGCTCGGTGAACGGTGGTGCGTCGACCGTGCTTGCCGATAACGTAAGCACCCTGGGTATGACCACCGTGGGTCCTTTTGCCAGTGCGAGCATCGTGAACCTGAACGTGGTGCATAACCAAGATGCGTTGTGCAATACCTCGCTCGGCAATCTCACGTTCACCTGTCCACCAACTGTGCTATGCGGTGTTTACTCGAACAGCACGGTTACGACCATCCCTGATGCAAGCAACATAGTGAGCACCATTGTTACCGGACCGATGATGGGGGAACGGATCTCGGATCTGGATGTGGTGATCAAGATCAATCACACCGACCTGGCCGACCTGGACATCAGGCTCACCAGCCCCAGCGGCACTGTGATCGATATCATGAACGATCAATGTGCAAGTAAGGACAGCATGAACGTGCGATTCTCCGATGAGGCAGCGTCAGCCATCGTATGTGGCGCTGTGCTCACGGTGCCCTTGGTCGGCGAATACCGCACCAGCGGAACGTTGGCTGATGCATTGAGCGCGTTTGACACGCAATTGTTCGAGGGCACTTGGACACTGAGTGTTACGGACGATGCTACCACTGACTTGGGCTCGCTTATCCAGTGGTGCCTCATTCCCACATTGGTCACTCCGGATTGCCCGGATGTACCCACTGCTCTGGCCGTTACTTCGAATACGTTCAACAGTGTGACGTTGAACTGGACCCCAGGCGCCACCAACACGGGTTATGAGATCGAGTACGGACCGGTCGGTTTCACCCCTGGCACTGGCACTGTTGTTACCGGCGCATTGCCCCCACCAGCAGTGGTAGGTGGATTAGCCAGTGGGCAAACGTTCCAGTTCTACCTTACCGAAACCTGCTTGGCTGGAGACGCCGTTGCGATCGGACCTGTAACAGGCTCGACGCTCTTATTGGTGAACAGCTATCCATATTGTAATGATCTGGAAGGCTATACCCTTAGTGGTCTGACCTGTGCTACAGTGAACAACCTGGCACCAGCGCTCGGGTGGACCAATGCGAACGAAGGTGCGGCAGGGACGGATTGGCTGACGGATGAAAATGGAACGAGCAGCACGATCACGGGGCCGAGCCTCGACTACTTCCCCGGAGTCACAGGAGGGAACTATCTCTATATCGAAGCCTCCACTTGCGCCAGCCGCGTAGCCCAACTCTACAGCCCTGCGTTCGACTTCACATCGTTGACCAATCAGCCTGTGGTATCCTTCTGGTACCACATGTGCGGAAACGATGGTGCTATGGGAACACTTTCCCTTGAGATGGAATCGCCTGTTGGCGCTGGTAACTGGACAACGGTGTTCTCGCGCTCGGGTGAAGATCCCGATCAAACCACGGAGGCCAGTGCGTGGAAAGAAGTGCGCGTAACGCTCACCAACCTGCCTGCAAGCACGGCCAGCTTCCGAATCACTGGCACGACGCTGGCAACTGGGTTCGAAGGCGATATGGCCATCGATTATTTCTGCGTGACCGAAGCGCCGTGTTTCCTGCCGCAGGCCAGCGTGTCGCACACCTGCACGAGTCTGTTCACGTACTCCGCTGAGGTGACCGTTACGGACCTCGGTCCCCACACTGGGGTTGACATCAGCGACGGTCTTGGGAACAACGTGCTCAATGCTGGTCTTGGCACGCACGTTCTGGGCACCTACGGCAATGGCACCAACATTTCCGTCAGCTTGACCTCGGTGAACGATGCTTCCTGTGTGAATTCGTACAACTACTCGGCCTCTTGTATTGTACCCACCGATGATTGCTCGCAGGCCCAATTGCTGGAATGCGGCGTGGTGGTGACGGGCAATACCTCTGGCATGGCCAACACACTGCCTACAAATGCTTGTCCCTTCTTGGGGGCACCCTCATTGGGCGGTGTCAATTGGTGGCGCTTCAGCACACCGATCGACCAAGAGGTTACCCTGAGCACATGCAACCTTGCATCGTTCAACACACGCATTTCAGTGTTCGAGGGACCCGATTGCAACAACCTGAGTTGTGCAAGTCTGAATGATGACCAGCTTGGCTGCAGCGCGAATTCATCAGAGATGAACTTCCTCGCGCTGGCCAACGTGGTATACTACGTTGCCATACATGGATCGGGTGCAGCTTCGGGTACATACACCTTGGCAATAACCTGTGCCGCGCCTTGCACGCCGCTAACGGTGAACGACGATTGCGCCGACGCTGAAGCGTTGACCCTTGTACTGAATGACGGGCTTAGCATCCCCACAACGGGCGACAACACGTGCGCCTTCAACGATCTGAATCCGACGTGCAACTTGGTCGGTAACATTCAAGGGGTGTGGTACACGTTCAACAGTGGTGTGAACTCCATTGCATACTTGGACCTCTTGGACGATGGATACGGATACGGCGCGACCAACCTGAGCTATGTGCTCTACGATGGTATCTGCGCGCCGTTGAGTGCGAACAACGAGATCGACTGTGCAACATTGTCGGAGGGTGAGGACATCCTTCTACCCGCGCTGACCATGAACACGGATTACCGGCTCTTGGTGTACAACTCGGGTGGCATCGGGACGGAGGGTACGTTCGGTGTTCAGGTAACTGTTCCGGCGCAGTTCGATGCAGGGATCGACAGTGTACACTACCCCAACGACCTCGTATGCACCTCGAACATCGCCGCAGTTGTTGAATTGCGCAACTATGGAGCAGTGGCGTTGACCAGCGTTGACATCCTCTACAGCTTCGACGGTGGTGCTCCGCAAACGTTCTCATGGACCGGTAACCTTGCGTTCAACGCAAGCGAATTGGTGGAACTTCCACCAACGCTGCTGGCACAAGGACCGCACACACTGAGCGTGAGCACTTCGTTGCCCAATGGCGAAGCGGACCAGATACCGGCCAATGATGCTGATGGATCGAGCTTCGACGCCTCCGGCGAAGGAGTCACCATCGTGATCCATCAGGATCGTTGGGGATCGGAGACGACCTGGGAGATCTACGATGCTTTGGAGATCGCACCGGTGGCCAGTGGTGGTCCGTACACTGATCTCGCGGCTGCGGGAACCCAGCAGATCACTGAACAGGTTTGTTTGCCTGTAACATTCGGTAACTGCTTCACTTTGCGCGTGTTCGACGCCTTCGGCGATGGCATGTGCTGCTTGTATGGGGAGGGCCGTTGGGAAGTACGATCGACCAGCGGATCATTGCTCTTGCGCGACAACTTCCAAGGAAGTGGCACGCTTACCGGATCGTCAGTGTATGATGGCGATCAATCCCCGGCCTTGGGAGCCAATCCAAGCTACAACGGTCACGAGTTCTGCCTGCCACAGGGACCAAGCAACATCGAAAGCAACGAATGTGGCGTGTACAATAACACGCTTTCGAGCAAAGTGTACACCACGGCGGCAGCGGGAAGCGGCCCATATATGTTCGAGTTCTCGAACCCTGACCAAGCATACCGTCGACGGATCGCAGTGCCCATCCGCTATGTCAAACTGAGCCAACTGCAAACCAGCCCTCTGGTCGCAGGAGTACATTATTTCGTACGCGCTCGACGCGATGCAGCCAATGATGGTTTCTCCAATGACAATTGGGGCAGTGGCTGCGAAATGGCACTCGACGTCAGCGTTGTGCAGGGATGCGCTCAACTCATCGACGATACGGATCTGCCGACCCATAGCTGTGGCGTTACCAAGTCATTCGGAAACAGTGATAAGGTGTGGGCCACCCCGATCCTCGGAGCAACACAGTATCGTTTCCGCTTCCAAGGTTCCATCGATCCCGATGGTGACAGTGGGCCGCTTACACCGATCGCAGGTGCTCGTGTGATCACCCAAAGCAGCTATGTGCGGGTACTGAATTGGGCTACCTATACGCTGCTTGATGGCGAGACGTACAACGTTCAGGTTGAAGTGTTCGTGAACGGCGTGTGGAGCGGCTACTGCGGGAATACATGCACGGTCACCATCGATAACCCTGCATTTGCCGGCGGTAACCTCAACGCAGTGGAGACGGATGGCGCAGATGACGTAGTGATCTATCCGAATCCCGTGCGCGACGGCAATGTGTTTATGTCGATCACTGGGCTAACGGGCACAGAATCCGAAGTTGTGGTGGATGTGTTCGACATGTTCGGTAAGCGCGTATACTCACGTGAGATCGCTACAGAGGGTGCTACGGAACTGAGCACGGTGCTCGAACTTGGAACATCCTTGGCAAGCGGAGTATACATGGTGGATATCACTATGGGCGACCGAAAGGACCTCAAGCGATTGAACATCCAATAAGGCGGTTCACTTCAGATCCCGAAAAAGGGCCGGTTCGTAAGAGCCGGCCCTTTTTGTTGGTGGTAGTCTGACGAAGACGCCCCCTTCCGCCGAAAGCAGATATGTCCTTATACCTCGACCGGTCACTGCACTATTCGGCCGCTGAGCTGCCTTTCGGTCATCCGTCTTAACGCCCTTTAACGTATGTGGGCACACGGCACGGTATTCCGGATACGTCTTACATACGAAAACCAACAAGTCATGCCACGCAAGAAGAGGAACTTGATCCTCACCCAACAAGTGAAAGAAGGGCTGAAGGCCATTAAAGTGCAGTTGGATGCCCGCACAACCGTAACCCTAGCCAGCCTGAAAGCCTTGGAATTCTGGAAGCAGCGCTACCCGAACGCAAAGGTTATCGGCTGAGAGGCGATTAGTAACAAGTCAACTCGAGGCCTGCATACGTGGTGCGCTGCAGCGCGACCACGTATGCGGGCCTTCGTGCTTCCTTTGGGGCAACAATTCCACATTTCTTCCCCATGCCATCCGTTGACATCATCAGCAAGATCGACATCCAAACACTGGACAATGCGATCAACACGGCCAAGCGCGAAGTGGAAACGCGGTACGACCTCCGCGGCAGTAATAGCAGTATAGAGCTTGACAAGAAGGCACTCTCCATCCGGCTGAGCACCGAGGACAATATGAAGTTGGACTCCATTGAGAAAATCGTTCTTGAGCGTGCCACAAAACAGCACATTGACCTGAAGGCCTTCGACCTGAGCAAGGAACCACAGCCAAGCGGAAAATCAGTTGTCAAGACTATCTCAATACAGCAAGGCATTGAGCGTGAAAAGGCGAAGAAGATCGTGAAGGCGATCAAGGAGAGCGGGCTGAAAGTGCAACCGCAGATCATGGACGATATGATCCGCGTTACAGGAAAGAAGATCGACGACCTACAGGCCGTGATGTCCCTATGCCGCGAAGCGGATTTCGAGGTCCCGTTGCAGTTCGACAACATGAAGAGCTAAGACGATCGGACCGCTGCTGGGATCGAGGCCGCCCCATGTAGGCAGCGACCAACTTGGCACCATCGTCCTCCACGAAACCCAACGCCATGAAACCACTCCTCCTCGCCATTAGCATACTCTGCTCCGCTTTCGTCTCCGGCCAGACATATTTCTATGTCGATAACATCGCTGTTGACCCATTGGCGCCGACTACAGCCGACAACATCAGCATTGATCTGGACGGTGGACTTTCCAGTACGGGTGCGTACGTTGTCTCCACAAGCGCATCCGTCGTCGGTAGCGTTGTTACGTTGACGGTACACAGCGCCGACTTGGGTGGATTGGCAGTGATCGTTCCGCACACGGAAACCGTTCAGATCGGCCAATTGGCCTCAGGCACATACACCCTTGTGATCACAGGTACTGCAACTGGGGATTTCGCGCCGCAACCGGAACATGTCCTCACCGTTTCCGGCGGGCCGAACCTGCCTGCTTGCGATAGCCTTGTCATCGTCAGCATCGAATACTCAGCGTTTACCGACACGATGATCGACCTGACGGTTTACAACAACTCCGCGGTCCTTTTCGATTATCCAGGCTTCATATTGTTCGATGGTAATGGCGATACGCTGGCGATGGAAACGGTAAACTACTTCGGCATCGGCCAAAACCCGCAGGTGCACTTGCTCACGATCCACCCGAACGCTAACCTCCCGATGGGATCGTTCAGCGGAACCCTTGAACTTTGGACCGGGTTCTACGTCGATCACGCGTGCACCTTCAATATCACTGAAGACCTTTGTCCATCCGGCCCGTGCAGCGATGCAATCGTGTACATTGAGAATACCGGGGGAGCATTCGTCGTGTCCAGCTTTTCGTGGACCATCACCGATTCTCTGGCCAATACGGTCGGCGCGGGTCAACTGCAACTCGGCAACCAGCAATACGATACTGCCAATGTGTGTTTGCCTCCTGGTATCTACACGCTGTCGATGACCCAACCGAATGCCTCCGGTGGTCAGCTCTATTTCGGCATGGGAACCGGGTCGGGTACGACCCTGGAGGACTTCTTCGTTCAAGGCTCGACGAACGCGATGAACTTCGAATTCTATCCGCTCTGTGTTGACGGAAGCACCAGTGTACAAGAACCTTTAGGTGAAATGGGGCCGAATGTGTACGTCATGAACGACGTGCTCTACGTCTCTGCTACGCGAATGCTTGGCAGTGTTCGCGTTTACGATGCACAGGGCAGGATATTGATCGCTGAGCAGGTGACCGGTTCGAGCACGACAATTCCTTTGGCGCGACTTTCAAGCGGATGGTATGTATTGTCTTTGGCTGATGGGTCGACACATAGTGTCCGCTTTGTGAAGCCCTGATCCAGGAACATGAACACCCTCCACGTGGTGCCGACCAAAGGCGTGGAGCAGCCGCTCGGAAAGCGTGTATTCGGCCTGGATGCGTTGCGTGCGATCGCCATTTGCACCGTACTGCACCAGCATGGGTATTTTTTCTTCGACCAACTCGTGGACAGGGAACTCTGGCATGCTCCAGTGCTGGTCGATGGCGTTACGCTCTTCTTCGTCCTGAGCGGATTTTTGATCGGCAGGATACTGTTCGCGGAGCAAGTCCAAGGACGATTGCGGAACTTCGGTGACCTGTTGCACTTCTGGAAGCGCAGGTGGTGGCGCACACTACCCGCTTACTTCTTGGTGCTCTTGATCGTGATCGCCGCCGCAATGATCAACGGTTACAGCATGCCGGATTGGTTGTGGCGCTATTTCCTCTTCTTACAGAATCTGGCCTGGCCGCACCCCGGCTTCTTCGGCGAAGCTTGGAGCTTGTGTGTTGAAGAGTGGTTCTACTTGTTCCTCCCCATCACATTGCTGATGATCGCGCGTGGACGGCCGGCGCGAAAGCCCAACGTGCTACTGTTGGCCATCGCCGTGTTCATCCTTGGACCTTTAGCACTGAAACAATGGCAGATCACACATGTCCTGGAAATAGACAAGATCGATAGCCACTTCAGAATGATCGTCGTGAACCGGATGGACAACCTGATGATCGGCGTCACCGCAGCGTGGATGGCGGTGTTCAGAACAACACTATGGCAACGTTCGCGGCTGATCGGCCTGCTCGCGGGTGTTGCACTCCTCCTGCTGATCAAGTTGAAAGGTGTGCTGCTCGGTCACTCGCAGTGGTTCGAGATCATGGCTCTGCACGATCTGCAGAGCGCTGGCATCCTGCTTTGCTTGCCATGGTTCTCGACTTGGCATCCGGATGGGTTCGCTGGTTTTACGAAACCCATCGTTTACTTAGCAACGATCTCCTACAGCCTCTATCTGGTGAATTTTGCGCTGGTGCAATTGAACCTGATGCCGCTTCTACCGGAGCGAATGAACGGGATCGCGCAAGTATCGTGGCAGCGATCCATGGTCCCTCTATTCGTCTTCTGGTGCATGAGCATCGGGTTGGCTTCGATCCTCTACTTCGGCTTCGAGCGGCCCATGACCGCCCTGCGGGATAGATCGCCGCAATAGGGCGAGTGGAGCGCCCATGGTGCAAAAAGCAGAAACGCGCCTTACGGGGCGCGTTTCCGGTGTTTTCCTGGTACTGGCTTACGGGCCAGTGCGGGACTTTTTCTGCCTTCAGGCGTCTGTGTCCCCCAGGTGCTTCTTGATATCGAGGCCTTACGGGGTCTCGTGTCAATTGAAACGTACGGTCCGAAGAAGATGTTTCGGTCCACCGAAAATTTCCTGCGCATCTTCAACGCCATGATGCGGTCACTACTCCTCGGCGGGTTGTTGCTCTCAGTTCCGGGCACCGTGGCGCAACCGTATCTGGACATCGCGAGCACAATGTTCACGTACAGCCCTGACAGACTTCAGCGGTGGGAAGCGGGCATCTCACTGCCACTGCCCATCGGCAAGAGCAATGACAAACTGGTGGTGAGCCCGTTCTGGGAAGAGTGGAAAGCCGCGGTGCCAGCACATCGCTCCCCGGATCTGCCACAACGCTCGGACCGTTTGACGAGCTGGGTACTTCCCCTTACTTGGGTGCACGCGCTCAGGAATGAAAACTGGAAGATCATCCTTACGGGCATCGTCCGCCGCCACCATCTCAACGCATTCGAAAGAGGCGAGGTCCAATATGGGGGAGCCTTGATATCCACTTATACCTACAAACCTTCCCTTACATGGAAAGCCGGAGTTTATGCCAATCGTGATGCGTTCGGCTTGTTCGTGCTACCGCTGCTGGGACTTGATTGGCGAATTGATGCCAAGCACAACGTGTGGGGCATGTTGCCCGGAACCATTCACTATGAGCACAAGGTCTTCGAGCGCTTCCATTGGGGGATAGCCTTCAGGGCATTCACCAACAGCTACGGCCTCCGCAGCGGCGACTTCGAACGAATGGATGAAAACCAGCTTGGGGCATTCGGAGATATCTACATGTTCAAGCAGCTCATTGCATTGCGATGTGAGGTCGGCCATACGGTTTTGAGCCAGTATCAAGGCGGCAGCCTCGATGATCGCTACGGAGCGCTCGGTGAGGGCAAATACGTCGACCACCGAATGGGCGATGGGCCGTATGTGAAATTGATGATGTCCTTCCGTGTTCGATTGGACACGGAGCAGAAGGTCCGGAACGACATTCCGTCCGACCCGTGATCACTCCCTGAACCGGACCATCACCGTATTGCCCTTCTCCTCTCTACGAGTTTCCAGCTTGTCCTTCAACGCGCCAATGAGCGAGGAGAGGGAAGCATATGTAAGCTTCCCCTAAAGTCGGGCCAGTGATAACTGGAGGGCTCAGGAGCATTGGGTTAGAGTTGGATGGGCACGGGCGGCCGGTAACCGAGTGC
>CADECG010000009.1 GCA_902825795.1 uncultured Bacteroidota bacterium | reverse complement strand
TGTACGTCACCGATATTGACCCCAGTACCAACGTAGTGACCCTTGGGCGCAAGGAAGATCTGGACAAACAATCCATGTGGGTGCGGCAGCCGAAATTCCAGAAGCTGCCGTCGTTGCAGGGCGAAGTGGAGGCTGTGACCAAGATCCGGTACAAGGACAAGGGCACGCCAAGCACCTTGCGCATGGACGGCGAACGGGTGCGTGTGGATTTCCACGCCAAAGTCGCAGGCATCGCACCGGGGCAGAGTGCCGTCTTTTACGAGGGCGACGATGTGCTCGGAGGTGGGTTCATCGATCGCGGTACGCCATGAAACAGTCCATACTCATCAGCTGCGCTGTCGTTCTCTTCCTTTCGGGCTGCAAGGATGATGAGATCGTACCACAGGATATCGGCTACGGGTACTGGCCCACCAACACCGGCCATTGGGTGGAGTATGAAGTGGATTCGCTGTGGCAGGAGGATGTGATCGGGGCACGCATCGAAGCACACTATCTGCTGCGCGAAGTGATCGACAGTCAGTACGTGGACGCCCAAGGGCGTGCAGCGCAACGGATCGAGCGGTTCGTGCAGGACAGCACCGGTACATGGATCATCAAGGACATCTGGACACAGACCCGCGATAACACGCAAGCCGAGAAGACCGAGGAGAACCTCCGTAAACTGAAGCTGGCGTTCCCGGTGCGCACCTACCAGCAATGGAACGCGCATGTTTATATCGGCGATGATGGTCTGGAGTTCACCACCGACGATGAAATGGAAGTGGAGGTTGATGAGGTGGATACACCTTGGGGCAACGGCGTGCTCTCGTTCGATAGCACGTGCACGGTGGTCAGCACGTACGAAACCAACTTCATCGTTACCAAGCGGTTCGAGGAGCGGTACGCGAAGAACGTTGGTCTTGTGAGCAAGCTTTGGATGCAGTACGACAAGCAGGATGGCGTGCCGATGGGTGATGGGATCAACCAGGACACCGTGGGTTTCCGGATGACGATGAAGGTCGTGGCCTATGGGAACTGAGCGCTTTTGTTCACAGCCCCGTCATCTGGCAGGAGCGTTGCGACATTGGGTCTGTTCGGTGGCGTTGGTAGTGGGCTCCATCACCCTCCACGCACAGACCGCACCCGCCACGTACTGGATCCAGTTCACCGACAAGTCGAACACACCCTATTCCGTTGCTGCGCCTGAGCAGTTCCTGAGCCAACGAGCCTTGGACCGACGCCAGCGCCAAGGCATTGCGATCGATGAAAGCGATCTGCCAGTTGACCCGGCGTATGTGAGCGTGCTCTTGGCAGCAGGTGATATCGAACTCGTGAACGTGAGCAAATGGTTCAATGCGGTAACGATCCGCAGCACGGATACGCTGGCACTTGATACGCTGGGGGAATTGCCGTTCGTGCACCAGATGCGCGTTACTGGCGGGGTTCACCAACGTGATGTGGCAACCGGCAAGTTCCCTGAGTTCCTCAAACAAGAGATCGGCG
Organism: uncultured Bacteroidota bacterium; assembly: GCA_902825795.1. Taxonomy (GTDB): domain Bacteria; phylum Bacteroidota; class Bacteroidia; order Flavobacteriales_F; family PHOS-HE28; genus PHOS-HE28. The sequence goes on along the minus strand of CADECG010000009.1, from coordinate 43,805 downwards.
ATGTGTACGCAACGCGCTACGGCGCTTCGTTCCGCCAGATCGAAATGATGAACGGCCACTTGCTGCACGACGAAGGGGCCCGGGGTGAAGGCATGCTGATCGGCGTTCTGGACAGCGGCTTCGATCAAGCGGATTCATTGACAACGTTCACCGATCTGCGTGCACGCAATGGTATCGTCCTCACGCGCGACATGGCCTACCACGATGGCGACGTGTACAGCGATCATTACCATGGCCGCAGCGTGCTGAGCTGCATGGCCGGGCATTGGCCGGGCAAGTTGTTGGGCACCGCACCCATGGCCGACTACGTGTTGCTGCGCACGGAAGTCTCGGAGAGTGAATACATCTGGGAGGAAGACAATTGGGTGGCAGGAGCGGAGCTCTGCGATAGCCTTGGTTGCGACGTGCTGAACACTTCGCTCGGCTACACGCAGTTCGACGACAGTACTACCGACCACACGTATGCCGATATGAACGGGCGCACCGCACGCATCAGCATTGCAGCGACCATGGCGGCGCGGAAGGGTATGATCCCGGTGAACAGCGCGGGCAACAGTGGCAACAACGAATGGCATTTCATCAGCGCAGCAGCCGATGCCGACAGCATACTGGCGGTGGGAGCGGTGGACAACGGTCGGCAGCCGGCCTTCTTCAGCAGCTTTGGCCCCAGTTCGGATGGCAGAGTGAAGCCGGATGTGGCGGCGGTCGGCTTCGGTGCCATCGGCCTTGGTTCCGATGGGCTGCACGTGCAGCCCATCAACGGAACATCCTTCAGCGGTCCGATCACCTGTGGCCTCGTAGCGTGCTTATGGCAGTTGCATCCGGACAAGTCGGGACAGGATATCATCGGTGCTGTGCGCAACAGCGCAAGTCGGCACAACAACCCCGACGACCGGATCGGATACGGGATCCCGGACTTCTATCGCGCTCACTTGCTCCTTGGCGGAACGGATCGCACGAACCTTGATGGCAACTTCATATTCGGCGCGTATCCTTCGCCCTTCAATGACCATTTCCAAGTGGAACTATTCACGGGGGCGGCCTTGGAATTGGAAATTGAATTGGTTGATGCGATGGGCCGGATCGCTTGGACCGGTAGCGATGTTCTGGACCCCATGACCTACCAGATCGTCCGGGTAGGCGATGCCAGACTTGTGGCGCTGCCTGCCGGTGCGTATGTGCTCCGGCTTCGGCTTGGCAGCTTCACCGATGAAACGGTGGTGGTGAAGGAGTGACGCGGCCCGTTCGGGCGCCCGACCATGGACCTTTCCCCGGAATTGCTGCTGCACGCCTACCGACAAGGCTTGTTCCCAATGGGTAATGATGAAGGTGGGGTCGATTGGTACTGCCCCGACCCGCGCGCCATCATCCCACTGGAAAGCGCGCTGCCCGGGCGTACCATGCAACGATTGTTACGCAGCGGGCGCTATCGGTTAACGCTCGATACATCGTTCACGGAGGTGATGCGTGCCTGCGGCGAACGCGAGGAGACGTGGATCAACCACGAGATGGTGGGAGCGTATACCGCCCTTCACGAGTCGGGTTTCGCGCATAGCGCCGAAGCGTGGGATGGCGAACGGTTGGTCGGAGGCATTTACGGCGTGAGCATGGGCACGGTGTTTTTCGGTGAGAGCATGTTCACCAAGAGCGACAATGCCGGGAAGGCGGCGTTCCATCATCTGATGGCCCACTTGCGGGGGCGCGGGTTCAGCCTGTTCGATAGCCAGATCATCAACGACTTCACCCGGACCCTTGGCGCCATCGAGATCCCGTTCACCGATTTTCAAGCGCGGTTAGCAAGGGCGGTTGTTGAGGTTGATCGGTGGTAGGGGTAGGGCCTCGCTGACCGATCCGATCTTCGATCGTTGGCATGACCTATGCCCGTACGAGCCACCTTTGTCACATGCTCATTCGGTACACAACCTCCGTGGTCCTGCTCATCTGTTCCGTCGTTGTTTTCGCCCAGGGCACGGCCACCCTGCACATTGAAGTGAAGTTGAACAAACCGGCGGTGGGGGAAGTGCGATTGGCTCTTTGTCCCGACAGCACATCGTTCGAGGATGAGGTCGGCTGCCGGTTCGAAAAGGTGAAAGTTGTAGGAGCGATGGTCCCCTTGGACATTTCCGGATTGTCTCCTGGTAGCTATGCCATCCGGGCCGTTCACGATGTGAATGTGGACGGTGACATCAACGTGAACAAACTGGGGATCCCGACGGAGCCGTTCGGTTTCAGCAATGATGCCATGGGCACCATGGGGCCTCCATCATTCGATCAAGCCAAATTCAGGGTCAAGCCGGGCGCGAACAGTATCGCGTTCAAAATGCGGGGCGGTTAACCGTTCGAAAGGCCACGATCAGCGGTCCTTTTTCAGAACTTGTGTCTCGATGGCATTTCGTGCCTTCAAGTAGTTCTGGTAGGTTTCCGTACTGCCCACGCGGTGTTCCAAGGTCTCGTCCCAGCGTCCGCTCAAATACATCATCAGTTCGCAGCCCTCACGCAAACCGTGCGTTGCCCCGCTGTTGCCCGTGCCGATATCGCCGTTGCCCTTATAGGCCGCCAGTTCCATCAGGTGCGAAGCACTCCGGCGCACCAGAACACTGAACCCGCAGATCCGTGCGATCGGTAGGTCAAGAACATCATCGAAGAAGAACGCCACTTGATCGGCGCGAAGCCCATGCTCCTTCAAGAAGTGGGTGAACGCTTCCGGCTTGTGGGTGAAGCCCATGTGTACAGCGTTCAGGTGCTCGCGTTTTGCGAAGGCCTCTGCCATTGCATTGTGCTGACCCGTGATGATGGCACAGGGCGGTAGTTGCTTGTGCATGTTCCACCATGTGAACCGCAACAGGTTCAAACCCATGCTGTCCACCTCACTGAACGGGCTGTTCCCTTCAAGGTCCTTGAACCCATCGTTGAACACACCGTCCCAATCGAGCAGTATCGCTCGCACGTTGGCCAAACGCCGACGAAGCACGTCCGGCTGCTTGAAGAAGCGTGTGCCTTGTTGGGCAAAGGACTTGAGGACCTCCATGCAGTGCCGCTTATCCGGCGATGGCCTTCATCATGTCCTGTATGTCGAGCATGCCGAGCTGCTTGCCGTTCTCGCTCACGCTCAACGTGTCCACCTTTTTCTCCTTGAAGATCTTCTGGGCATCGTCCAGCAAAGCCTCGGGGCCGATGGTGATGGGTTCGGAGAACGACAACGCGCTCAGTTTCTTGACGAGGAACTTGTTCCCCTCCTTCTCGATACCCCTGCGCAGGCTACCATCGGTGAAGACACCGCGGTTCTTGCCCTTCGCATCCACCACCATCACCGCACCGAAGCCGTGCTTGGTCATTTCCACCAGCGCTTCGCTCACGGTAGCGCTGTCTTTCACAATGGGGTTGCTACGTGACAGCACATCCTTCACCTTCATGGTGATCAGGCGGGTGTGCTCATAGAACTGCTGCGTACCCAGTTGGGTCATGTGGTTATCGGTGAGCTGTTTCATCAGCTTCCAAGGCACCGTGATCGTATGCACGCCGATCTCCACAGCATTGCGAACATGTTCAATGGTGCGCACGCTGCTGAACATGATCTTGCTGTTGTAGCCGTAATAGTTCACAGCGTCAACGCACTGCTTCACCAAGCCGAGTGCATCGTGGCCTTGGTCCTGCAGGCGACCCACCAGCGGGCACACGTAGTTGGCACCCGCCTGCATGGCCATGTAGGCCTGTTGAAGCGTGTACACCAAATGGACGTTCACCATGATGCCTTCGTTGCGCAGTATGCGGCACGCGCGCAAACCCTCCAAACTCACCGGGATCTTGAAAACGGTGGTGTCCTTCTTCAGGCCCATTTTCAACTGGCGCTTCGCCTCCTTCACGACTTCCTCAGCCGTTTCGCCAAGTGCTTCCACTTGCAGAATGGGGACCTTCTTCGCAAGGTCGAGGATCATCTTGTCAATGTTCGTTACACCGCCGCGGTGCATGAACGTTGGCGTGGTGGTGAGACCCGTGAGAAAGCCGAGTTTGAAGGCTTCGTCGATCTCCTTTATGTCGGCGCTGTCCAGATAGAGTTCCATGTGTTGTGATTGATCGCAATAACGGGATAGGGCAGGAACGCCTATTCGCTATGCAAGTACGGGTTGCTTTCTGTGCTTGACTTCCACCGCGTGCAGTTCCAACAGCGGCTTCATGAATTCCTCCAATTTGTTCATGTCCAACTGGCTTGCAGCATCGCATTTCGCGCAAGCCGGATCGGGATGTATTTCGATGAAGACGCCATCCACACCCGCGGCCACACCGGCGCGCGCTATCGTGGGCATCACCTCGCGGTTGCCCCCACGGGGGTCGGCACTGGGGATACCATACTTGCGGATGCTGTGCGTAATGTCGAAGACGACGGGGTAGCCCGTTTTGCGCAGGTGGTAGAACGCCCTAGGGTCAACTACCATGTCGTTGTACCCGAAGGTGTACCCCCGTTCGGTGAGGATGATCTTGCTGTTACCAGCGCTTTCGCACTTCTGCGCGGGCTTGATCATGTTGTCCGGCGCGAGGAACTGGCCGTGCTTGATGTTGATCACCGCACCGGTCTTGGCCGCTTCCACCATTAAAGTGGTTTGCATGCACAAGTAGGCGGGGATCTGGATCACGTCACACACCTCGGCCGTGGGTTTGGCTTGGCTGGGGTAGTGGATGTCCGTGAGGATCGGGAACCCGAAATCCTTTTTGATGCGCGCGAGCACCTTCAACCCCTCATCAAGGCCTGGCCCCATGTAGAAGTCAACGCTGCTGCGGTTGTCCTTGGTGAAGCTGCTCTTGTAGATAGCGGGCAGGTCCAGCTTTTCGCTCACGCGTTTGAGCGTTTCGGCCGTGCGGAGCATCACACTTTCATCCTCGATCACGCATGGGCCGCTGATGAGGAATAACTTCTCGCTGCCACAAGCGATGTTACCGACGTTGACGATCTTGGTCATAAGGGCGCAAACTTACCCTTTCGCCACGGCCGAATTGAGCAATCGTTTTCCGTCCATGTACCCCTCGAAGATGTCACCCGGTTCCATCGGTCCCACGCCGGATGGGGTGCCGGTATAGATCAGGTCCCCGGGTTCCAAGGTCATATACTTCGATACGTACGCGATCAGTTCCGCTACAGGGAAGATCATGTCGCGGGTGCGGCCCTCCTGCACCACGGTTCCGTTACGGCGCAGCTCAATGCTGCTGGAGCGCAGATCCATGCCGGCAGCCAGCGGAAGGGCCACATCGCCGATCACGGCACTGCCATCGAAGGCTTTGGCTTTCTCCCATGGAAGTCCTTTTGCCTTCAATTCGTTCTGTACCGTGCGGGCGGTAAGGTCGAGCCCGAGTGTGTACCAGCCTACAAAACCGAGGGCCATGTTCGCGGGAATGTCCTTCCCATAGCCGTCGATGGCGACTACCACCTCCAGTTCATGGTGGATCTCGCCAAGATTGGTGGGCAGCTTCACTGGCTTGCCTGGATAGACAACAGCGGTTTCCGGTTTCAGGAAGAACACCGGTTCATCGGGAACAGCGTTGCCGAGTTCTTTGGCGTGATCGGCGTAGTTGCGGCCTATACAAATGACTTTCATGGTCGATCAGGCTTGCACGCGTTCGATGATACCGCGGATCACGGCCAACGTGCCCGGCGGGAAATCATTGCCCAACATCCATTTCAGGTAACCTGGATCGGTGTGCACTAACTCCTCAATGGATTTGCCCGCATGCTTGCCGAACGGCACGATCACACGTCGCTTGTCATCGTATCGCAGTTTTCCGGCGGGATCGGGCGGGCGGTTGAGATCGCCGCTCAGTTCGCCCAGAAAATCCACATCCCCTTTGAGTGCATCGTACTTCTTCAACTGGGCGAGGAGGACATCGGCGGTGGCTTCCACATCGGCCAAGGCGTTGTGCGCACCGCTGTGGTCTTGATCGAGATAGAAGCGCACAGCAGCGGTCAGGTCCCTCGGTTCCATGCGGTGATACACGCGAGCGACATCCACAATACGTGCATCAGCGGTGTTCCAGTGATGATCCACGCGGAGCAGCTCTTCGGTCAGGAACGGCACGTCGAACCGAATACAGTTGAAACCGCTCAGGTCGCAGTTGCTCAGCTTGTGGATCACGCTCGCGGCAATGTCCTCCAGTTTGGGTGCCCCCACCACGTCCTCGTCACGGATACCATGGACTTTGGTGGCATCGGGGGGGATGGCCATCTCGGGATCAACGAGGCTCTCCCATGTTTCGCGGGTGCCATCAGGCATCAAGCGCACGATCCCGATCTGAACGATCCGGTCCTTGCCAATGCGCAGTCCGGTCGTTTCGAGATCGAAGAACGCAAGCGGTCGGGATAGGGAGAGGGACATGATGAGGGCTTCGGGATGTTGCGCTAAGGTGGAAACGAAAGCGCCCCCCGACAGGTCGGAGGGCGCTCAAGTTCTTCACGATCCGGCAGAGCCGGGGCGTGGCTCGATGATCAACGCACTTTGAGCTTCACGTACTGGAACTTGCCGTATTTCTCGGTGTTCTGGTAATCGCCCAAGTACTTGGGGCCTTGCACTTTGTTGTTGATGGCCTCAATGAAGACCAAGTCCGGGTTCTTGCCCTTGGCCGTGATCGCTTCGATCAAACGCTTGCGCGCATCTTCCATCCGCTGGCGGCTCAGGTTCTCGTTGGTGCCGAAGGTCTTGGTGGGCACTTTGGAGGCACTGGCCTCGATCACTACGCTCGCCTTTCCGGTTTTATCAATGGCAGCCACGACCGCATCGATGTACTTCACCCAGTCTGCTTCGCTTTGCTCAATGTCCTTGACGTTGTATGCGTAGTACTTCACGAACTCGCCGGCGTAGCTGGCATCAGGCGTAACGTGTTGCTTGCCTTCGGCCTGCTTCGTGGCGTCTGTTTTGTCGCCACCGGGGGGCAGCGGTACCACCTCTCCCTTTTCACGTTTTCCGGGCGGCGCACCCGGAGGCAGATCCACCACGCTTGCGGGATCGGTAAGTGAAACGGGGCTGAGGTAGATCTCCTTATTGATCTCTTGATAGGCGCTCTCGCACTCCACGAACACATCTTCGGTGTGGATGGTCTTGTCATCCACGCGGTAGTCGAGGTTGTACTCCTTGCATGGAGGCAGGATCACTACGTACACACCATCGCGCAAGCGTGGCTTGTAGGTCTTCACTTCACCCGTGGCCTTGTCGGTCACGTACAATACGGTGCTGGGTGGAAGCGATTGGCCGGGAGGCGGAACGATGAAGCCTTTCAATACGGTAAGACCCTCCGATTCCATCTCAGCCGGGAGATCAACGAAGTAGATGTCTTTCTCGCCATAGCCCCCCATCTTGTCACTGCTGAAGTACCCACGACGGCCGTCGGCGGTGGTCACGAAGAACACATCATCATCAACGGTGTTCAAGGGATAGCCGATGTTCTCCGGTGCGCTCCAAGTACCATCGTCCTTCAGCTCGGCCTTGAAGATATCGAAGCCCCCCATGCTGTTGTGGCCTTTGCTGGCGAAGTAGAGATCGCGCCCGTTCGGGTGGATGAACGGTGCGTCGTCGTCGTAAAGCGTGTTCACCGGCCCGCCAATGTTCTGGGCCTTGCTCCACTCCCCATTGGGCAAACGCGTTACTCGATAGATGTCGCGACCGCCGCTTCCGCCTTTACGGTCGCTCACGAAGTACATGGTGTTCCCGTCGGCCGTCAGGGCGGCATGTGTTTCCCACGCCTTAGTATTCACGTCGCTGCCAACGAGCACCGGGTCGCTCCACAATTCACCCACGAGTTTGCTTTCGTAGATGTTCCCATCGCCGCCATCATCGCGGTACACCAGAAGCGTTTGACCATCGGCGCTCACGTTGATCGTTGCCAAGTGGCCGAGCGTGTTGATGTTCAGGAGTTCAGGTGTTTGCCACGCACCAGCCCGGTCTTTGTAACTGACGAAAATGGCCTCGTACGGAAGGCCGGCAACTTCATCAATGATGTCCAAGTTGCTGCTGTCCGGGCGGATACGACGACTGGTGTAGAACATGGCATTACCGTCCACGCTCACCACCGGGCTGAAGTCCGGATGGTCGTTGTTGATCACCGCCCCAATGTTGCTGACGGTATAGGGCTTAGGGTCTTTCATCAACAAACGCGCACTGGCGGTCTGCTCAAGGCCGCGCACTGCACTTGGGCGCAGTTCGTGTTTGGGGTCCACGCTATCGCGGAACTTGATGTACTGCGCATCGGCCTTGTCGAACTTGCCGTCCAAGTGGTAAGCCCGTCCCAACCAGTAATCCACTTCGGGCGGACAGTTCGTTTCCTTCGGGTCGAAGGCGTCGTAGCCTGCGATGTTGAATGAACCGTAGTCTGTTTTTCGCAGTTCCGCGGCCTTCTCCAAATAGGGCAGCGCCTTGTCCTTCTGGTTGTAACTGTTGCTGTAGCTGTACCCGAGCTTCCAGTTCAAGTTGGCGTTTTCGGGGTTCTGTTCAACCAGTTCCTTCCAGATGTCAGCAGCTTGATTGAAGAATTTTTCTTCCATCAATTTGGTACCCTCTTCGAACTTCCAATTGAAGGAAGTGTTGTCCCCTTGTGCCGCGATCGGGGCAGACGGAAGAAGAAGCGACAGGGATAGGAGCGAAGCGTAACCGTATTTCATCATGTTGGATCGTTCGTGCCGGGGGAGCAATTGAAGAACTGGAAGGGCGGCTAAATGTAGAAAAGTCCCTTTGCGGGGTCCGGGATCAGACTTCCTTGTCCAACGGCCATTGTTCAAGCAGGTCGGCAACGCGTCTCACGAAGCGTCCGCCTAGGGCACCATCAACAACACGGTGGTCATAGCTATGGCTGAGGAACATCATATGGCGTATCGCGATCACATCGCCCGTCGGCGTCTCCAATACCGCTGGTTTCTTCTTGATGGCACCGGTTGCCAAAATGGCCACCTGTGGTTGGTTGATGATGGGCGTACCCAACACATTGCCGAAGGTGCCCACATTGGTGATTGTGTACGTACCTCCACTGATCTCGTCCGGGGTGAGTCTGCCCTCGCGGGCGCGGCTGGCCAGATCGTTGACGGCCTTCGCGATCCCAACAAGGTTCAAGCGGTCGGCTTGCTTGATCACCGGGACGATCAGGTTACCGCTGGGCAATGCTGCTGCCATACCGATGTTGATGTCCTTCTTCTTGATGATCGTGGTGCAATCCACTTGGATGTTGATCATCGGCATTTCCTTGATGGCCTGCACTACAGCCATGATGAAGAGCGGTGTGAAGGTGAGTTTCTCCCCCTCGCGTTTCTCGAACGCGCTCTTCACCCTATCGCGCCATAGCACCAGGTTGGTGACATCAGCCTCCACGAAACTGGTCACATGAGGGCTGGTGCGTTTGCTCATCACCATATGATCAGCGATGAGCTTGCGCATACGGTCCATTTCGATCAACTCGTCACCTTGTGCAGGCAGCACTTTTGGTGCTTGTGGTTCGGGCTTGCCAGGCGTTGGCGCGGCTACCGGAGCGATAGGACGTTGAGTTACGGCAACGTTGGACCGGTTCGGCAAATAATCGAGGATGTCCTTTTTGGTCACTCTTCCGCCTTCGCCCGATCCGCTCAAGGCCTCAAGCTCGGTCATGCTGATGCCTTCGCTTTGGGCGATGTTGCGCACGAGCGGGCTGTAGAATTTGCCGCTTGGACCTGACTTGCCGACCTGTGCACCTACGAGAACGTTTGCTGCAACGGGAGCAGGCGATGGGGTGCTTGGCTTCGTGGATCCATTGGACACCACAGCAGAAGTGCTCGCCACAGGGCTTGCTCCCGCCCCGGTGCCAACATGCGCGATGGGCTGACCCACTTTCACTACATCACCGTCATTCACCAGTTTTTTGAGCAAGATGCCATCCTGCGGCGCAGGCACCTCGGTATCCACCTTGTCCGTGGCGATCTCCACCATGGGCTCATCCGCTTTCACGGCGTCGCCCTCGTTCTTCAACCACTTGATGATGGTGGCTTCGGCCACGCTCTCGCCCATTTTGGGCAGCAGGATCTCGATGTGCGACATGGGTCGGTTCTACGGGGCGAATGTATCAGCGTCCCCGGCATGTGTTCATAAGACCATGTACCGTTCAATGCATGTCGCGGCTCCAAAATGCCCGCACGGACGTATTGCAGAATGGAGCGGTACGCTTCAGCCCCCTAACATCCCGAATCCTTTCCACACCAATTTCACATCCTGCCAAGGCCGATAGTCCTTCGCGTAGGTGATGTTGATCCGTTGAACGACAAGTGGGTCCGCCTTAAGGTGGTGGACGATCACTGGGTCGATGATCCCTTGGACCAATCTGGGCAATTTCGACATGCCCCCCTGCGGATGGTAACCCACCCACGAACGCTTGCCACGGATCACTTGGAAAATGTTGCGGACAAATTTCCCTTTGGCGTACACGAACCAGATGGCGATCGACAGTGTTGCCAGTAGTACCAAAGAGATGAACACATCCACTGTGCGCTTTCGGCGCCGCGCCGCGCTGCTGCTGACGGCGTGAGCCTCGAGGATGTTGAGGTCCTGCAAGCTTTCGATACTGCTGGGCCCGATAATGAATTCGCGAGCAGGCTGCGCGATCTTGAACATGGCTCCAGTGCGGCGCAACTGCTCCATCAGTTCGATGATGCGGCCCCATTTCAGGTCCTTGGCGCAGAACACCACTTCGTCGATACCGTGCTTGCGTATGCGGCGGCGCAGCTCCTTATCAGCCTCGGGCAGGTCGGCCATGGAAGCTTCAACTTGTTCCTGCCGGCCCAAACCGAAGTGCGTTTGCCACAAGAGGGCCAAAGCATGCTTCGTTTCCCCGGGCGAACCGATGGCAAGTATGCGCTGACGTTCGCGGTCGCGGAGGCTGTAGCCGCGCAAGCCAAGCAGGTGGAGTGCGAGCCGCACCGAACAAAAGCACATGGTGAGCCACGCACACGCGATAGGCAGTTGCCACCACGGATCGATGATGTAAGGAAGCAACAGTGCCGCCAATAGAACCATTACCACGCCCATGCCCTTGGCGACATTCGAAAGCCGAACAGGGCGATCATATGCGCCGAAGAGCGCGAGCACACCCTGCATCGCTGCCGTTCCCAAGGCCATATCAATGAGCACGCGCGATCGGTCGAGATCGCCATCAACGAGCGTAAGGAACACCCAATAGGACAGTGTCAAGGTCAAAGCAAAGTCCAACATGGGCAGCAACATGCGGCGGAGGAAGCGCACCACGATAGCCCCGGCTGCGCTCAGGTAGATGCTGCCGTTGATGAGCAAACTGAAGAAGTCCGTGCGCCGCCGCGTGAAGTGCTTCTGCGCGAAGATGGCCATGGCGTTGTAGAACACGAATACGTAGTTCACGCTGCTCTTCTTCGTGCTTTCGCCCTTGTAGTGTATGATGCGCGCGTCCGGGAAGTACCAGTTCTCGTAGCCGCCCAGTGTGATCCGGTAGCTGAGGTCGATGTCCTCTCCGTACATAAAGAAGCTTTCATCCAGCAAGCCCACCTTGTCCAGTGTTTCCTTGCGTAGGAACATGCACGCGCCGCTGAGGATCTCGATGCGCGCCGCTTGGTTCTCGGGCAAGTGCCCCAAGTGATACCTGCCGAAGACTTTGCTGCGTGGGAACAACCGCGTGAGACCGATGATCTTGTAGAACGCTACAGCCGGTGTAGGCAATCCGCGTTTGCTCTCCGGCAGGAAGGCACCGGTGCCATCGATCATCTTCACGCCCAAGCCACCGGCCTTGGTGTGCGCATCCATGAAGGCCAACACCTTGTGGAACACATCCTCTCCAACAACCGTGTCAGGGTTCAACAGTACCAAGTACTCAGCCGCACTCTCTTTGATCGCTTGGTTGTTCGCACGACTGAAGCCAACGTTCTCGGAATTGGCGATCAATTTCACCTGGGGGAACTTCTCGCGTACCATCTCCACACTGCCATCCGTGCTGAGGTTGTCCACCACGAACACATCGCCATCGATGCCTTCCAAGGCCCGCAACGTGGTGCGAAGGCATTGTTCCAGGTAGGCCCGCACATTGTAGTTGACGATGATCACACTCAGTTTCATCGGTCAGCGACGCACGCTCTGTTCATAGGGTTTGCGGTCCGCAATGCTCCTTCCAAGTGTCAATTCATCCACGTTCTCCAATTCTCCACCCACACTGATGCCGCGTGCGATCATGCTCACCTTGAGGCGCGGATCGGCCTCGGCGGCCTTTCGGTTCAGGTAGAAGCTTGTGGTATCACCTTCCAATGTTGCGGGCAAGGCCAGCACCACTTCCGCCACTTCACCGCTGGTAAGGCGCACGAACAGCTGGCGGGTGTTCAGGTCGTCAGGGCCGATGCCGTCCATTGGGCTGATGACGCCACCAAGTACATGGTAAAGCCCCTTGAATTGTCGGGTGTTCTCAATGGCGATCACATCGCGGATATCCTCCACCACACAGACCAGAGTTCGCTCGCGGCCAGGGTTCGCGCAGATCTCGCAGGTGGGCTTGTCGCTGATGTTGCAGCATATGGTGCAGTACTGCACATGCTCGCGCAACGCACGCACGGCATCGGCGAAGCGGTACACCTCTTGTGGTTCGCGCCGCAGCATGTCCAACGCCAAGCGCATGGCCGTGCGGCGGCCAATGCCCGGTAGCGTGGCCAATTGGTCCACGGCGTTCTCGAGGAGTTGGGAGCTGAGCGGCATGGGGGGGCGAAGCAAAGCAAAGTGCGGCAGCTTATGCACGAACGGTACAGTAAGTGCGTTAGGGCACGAAGCACCTTAGCCGTTCCTGCCCCGTTACTTTTATCCCGCATGACAACGCATCGCTATCTCCTGTCCACGTTGGCAGTCCTTTTCGGTTCCCTTGTTCTGGGGCAGGAGGTCACTATTTCCGGACAAGTCACAAGTACTGATCCCGATCGCATCCTGTATGATCTGATGGTGGTGAACAAGCGCACCCGGTCCGGCGTGTTCGGGAATGCGGATGGGAGTTTCGTGGTGAAGGCGTTGAAAACGGACACGCTGCTGATAGGGTCGGCTGGACACCAGACCCAGCCCATTTGCATGGTGGATAGTTCGTCGAAGGCGTCATACGCCGTGAAGCTCCAATTGCAACTGGTGGTGATCAGACTGCGGGAGTTCAAGGTGGTCCCCGACCGCGATCTTGCGGACATACAGAAGGATATCAAGGAATTGGGGTACAACGAGGACGATTACATCATCAATGGAGTGGATGCACTTCAAAGCCCCATCACGTTCCTGTACCAATCCTTCAGCAAACGGGAGGCGAGCAAACGGATCGTGGCCGAATTGCGCAATGAGGATCGCAAGCGTGCATTGCTCCGGGAGCTGTTGAAGAAGTATGTGGAGTACGACATCATCAACCTGAACGAGGCTGCGTTCGATGACTTCATCGATTTCTGCCGTGTGCCGGACGAGGTGATCAAGGGGCTGTCGCAGTATGATTTCCTGATGTACGTGAAGAAGAAGTACGAACTATACAGCAGCCTGGGTCCTACACGACAGCACTAGTGGTCAACCTTCTGCGTGTTGCTCTTTCGACGCTGCTGTTGTGGTCGTTCGTGCCGGCCTTTCCACAGGATGAGTCGATCTTACGGAGCATTGTGCTCACCGATGCGGTCATCCATGCCAAGCGCTCCGGCTTCCAGTTCGAGGGCCTTATGCGGCAGGTGATGAGCGACACCACGTTCCATCAGGCGTTCATCAACACCAAGTACCATCCTCATCGGCTTACATCGTTGTTGAGGGTGCATAACAAGGATGAAAAGGAGGTGGCCTTCCTGTTCAGGAAGGGGAGGTTGGTGCGAGAAGGAAGAACTGCGGAAATGGTGTTGGATAGCGTAGTGGAGATCGGCAAGCTGCGCAACCGGGACAGCACTTTCAAATACCTGACCGCTGAGATGTACGACGATGTGTTCTTCTCGAAAGCACCCTACACTGCGAGCAACAGGATCAGAAAGCACCAACAGGACATTGACCGTAGCAGCAAGTTCGACAAGTACAAGACCGAATTGAAGAAGTTCATGTTCAATCCCGGACAAGAGATCGGAACTGTGCCCTTCATCGGCGATAAGATGGCGCTGTTCGATACGACCATGATCCCGTTCTACGACTATAAACTGGACGTCGATTTCAAGAACGGCCGCTCCTGTTGGCTCTTTACGGCCATGGCACGCGACAGCGTGAACGGCAAACCGGCCGACGAGGACGATACCGTGATCAAACGCATGAGCACGTGGTTCGACCAGGAAACGACCCAAGTCTTGGCGCGCGAGTACCGCGTCGCGCACGACGCCCTCTTTCTGGAATTCGACATCAACATCACCGTGCAGAACACGTGGATGGACGGCACGCTACTGCCCGTAACCATCCACTACGACGGCGTGTGGGACATACCCTTCAAGAAGCGCGAGATCGTGCGCTTCGATATGGCTTTGGACCAGTGGGTAGTGGTGGATTGAGGCGAAGCCTCAATGCTTGCCCTGGGCAGCCAGCCAACGTTCGGCATCCAAGGCCGCCATACAGCCAGTGCCTGCTGAGGTAACCGCTTGGCGGTATACCTTATCCGCTGCATCGCCGCTTACGAACACACCGGGAATGTTGGTGTGTGTGCTATCGGGCTTGTGTTTCAGGTAGCCGGTCTCGTCCATATCGAGGATGCCGGTGAACAGGTCGGTGGCGGGTTTGTGGCCGACGGCGATGAACAATCCAGTAACGTCCAGCTTCCGCTCCTCACCGGTTTTGTTGTTGATCGCGATGATGCCCTCAACGGCGTTCTCACCGAGAACGTCCTTCACCTCCGTATTGAAGAGCACCTCGATCTGTGGTGTGTGTTCCACACGATGAACCATCGCCTTGCTCGCGCGGAATTCGCTCTTACGCACCAGCATGTACACTTTGGGGCAAAGCTTGGCCAAGTAGGTGGCCTCTTCGCATGCGCTATCACCAGCCCCCACCAAGGCAACGGTCTGGCCCCTGAAGAAGAAGCCATCGCACACAGCGCATGCGGTAACACCGCCACCGATATCGCGCAAGCGGATCTCGTTGGGAAGACCTAGCCATTTCGCACTGGCACCTGTAGCAATGATCACAGCGTCGGCGTGGATCTCCGTTTTCTCATCCACCCACACCTTACGCACAGGGCCGCTGAAGTCCACTTTCGTGACCCAACCACTCCGCACATCCGTTTCGAATCGTTTGGCTTGTGCTTTCAGGTCTTCCATCATGTCAGGCCCCGAGCGGCCGTTCGGGTAACCGGGGTAGTTGTCCACCTCGGTGGTTTGGGTGAGCTGACCACCGGGAAGGGGTCCTTCGATCACAACGGGTTTCAGATCGGCACGTGCTGCGTAGATGGCGGCCGAGTAAGCGGCGGGGCCTGATCCGATGATCAGGCATTTAATGCGTTCGGGAGTAGTGCTCATGTAAGGGACGGCGAAACTAACGGCAGGGGCGAAGTACTGCCGCAGCAATTGACAGTTGTTGCGTGAAATGCCAAGTACTGCGGTGCCTCGGCTATGGATAGCAGGCCAGGGTATCCAACCACGGGCTCCAACACGCCCAAACACCTAAGCCACCCACAACGTTGCTCTTGACGTTGCTTGGTGTGGAGAAGAGATCGCCTTGCGAATTCGCGTTACCGTCCTTCGAATTGTAGAACTCGAATTCCTTCTGGCCGAAAGCGACATATTGCACCACAACGGTATCGCCACGTTTGAAGTAGCCTCGTTCCTCGTTCTCGTCGTCGTCGGCCGTGCTGAAGGGAGCGCTGCCGCGGTTGATGGCCCAGTCGAATGAAAGCCCGTCAATGAACTGGTCCTCGAATGCCCCGAATTGTGGAGCGATGAAGATCTCGTCCTTCTGCTCGCCATCCGTTCCGGCGTTGATGCGCTTGCCCATCCACCGGTAGCAATTGCCTAATCCGCTGGGATCGCTGGTAGTTTGCCAGATGAAGCCGAGACTATCGTCGCCGGGATCCTGCTCCGCAAGCTTGAACCAAAGGCTGTCCAGTGGTTCGGGGTCCATCATGAAGGAGGAGCCCGTTACCGTCTTGCCTTCGGCTTGGACGTTGAGAGCGTATGTGGAACCGATCTGGCCCAGAAAACTACCATCGGTCTTGGTGTAGATGAGGATATCCGCCACCTGAATGGCGAAAGGATCGATGCCGATCATCTGTCCGGCACGTTCCAATATGTCGTCCGGTATACTGAACCCGCTCACCGCATCGAGTTGCACAGGACCATTGCCACCATCCACCGTAACGGTAGCCGTGCGAACGAAGATGCCGAGCAGACTGGCGAAGTCGGTGGGGGCGAAGAAGCTCTCGGTGCGTGTGACCACTACGATCGGCGGTTTGCCCGGCTCGATGGTGCCGATGATCACCAACTTCTCCTCGGCGGGCGGAAGTTCCACGGTGATCTCTTTGGTGCACGCGACAAGACCACCCATTACGGCCATCGTTGTCAACGCATTGCGCATCAGAATTCGAAGTTCCATGTAATGCTAGGTAGTATGCTGAAGAGGCTCACTTGCTTGGCCACCACTTGGAAGGTGCCTTCGCTGGGTATGCCCTCGTTATCGAAGTAGATGAAGTAGGGGTTCCGGCGGTTGTAAACATTGTACACAGCGAACGTCCAACTGCTGCGGTAGCGGCGCGACACTTCGGTCACTTCGCCGGTGGTCTTGTCCGTTTTCTTGCGGGTGGCTTTGTTGCGGAGGGTGGCCGCCAGATCAAGCCGGTGGTATGGCGCCATGCGGAATCCATTGCGCTCCGTGTACTCGCTTACCAATTGACCTTCCACCCAGTAGCGGTTCACCGGCAGTGTTACGGCTTGGCCGGTGCTGTAGACGAAGGTGCCACCGAAGGTCCAACGTGCGTTGTGGTCGTAGCTCAGCACCAAACTCATGTCGTGGGTGCGGTCCCATCGGCTCGGGAATTCCTCGCCCTTGTTGAGGTTGTCGAATTGCCGCATGGTCTTGCTCCACGTGTAGCCCGCCCAGCCGTTCAACTTGCCGAAGGTCTTTTTGATGAACAACTCCAATCCATAGCTGTAGCCGTCACCGTAAACGAAGTTGCGATCGTAGTTGGTGTTGCCATTGTCCTGCGGAACAGCGCCATCGGCGTATTCGATCAGGTTGTCCATCGTTTTGTAGTACACCTCCACACTCGTTTCGAAGGTGCGGTCTTTCCAATCCTTGAAATACCCTGCGGCGTATTGTGTACCAACCAAAGGCTTCACATTCTTGCCACTGGGCACCCACACATCGGTGGGCAGTGCAATGCCGCTGAAGCTGGCGAGATGCACATACTGTTGGCCGCGATTGAAGCTGGCCTTCACGCTGCTATTGGCTCCGGTTTTGTAGCGCGCACTGATCCTTGGCTCCAAAGCCGAGTACTGAGCAACGGTCTCGCCTGATCCGTATTCGCGGGTGCCGATCTCGGTCCCCTCACTGTCGTACAGGTACTCGCGGAAGTTGCCTACGTGGGCGAACCAGGTGAAGCGAAGCCCAACGTTCACGCGCAGCAGGTCCGTTACATCGAAGTCATCGAGTACATATAGGGCTGCTTCATGCGCATTGAGTTTGCTCGGTTCCTCGATATCGAATTGCGTGTCGCCCGCATCGATCCTTACCGTGCTCGGAGTGTAGAGGTGCCGGGTGTATTGACCGCCATACTTCAAGCTGTGCCGAACGTTCAAGTAATGGTTCAAGTCCAGCTTCAATGAGTAGTCTCGGATACCGCTGAAGAGTTGGAACGAGAATACATCCTGCGTTGCGTCGAAGAGGAATTTGTAATCGCTGAAGGTCGCGGTGGTGTTCAGGAATAGTTTGGGTCCAAAGACGTGGTTCCAACGCGCTGCCAGTGTTGCATTTCCCCAAGGGATCCGGAAACTGGGGTCGCCGGCATTCGTATTGTCGAAGGTGAACACGTCGCGTCCGAAGTAACCGCTCAAGTAGAACCGGTCCTTGTCACTGAGGCGGTAGTTCGCCTTGGCGTTGATGTCGTAGAAGTAGTAGCCACTGCCGGCGAATTCGCTCGTGTCGTTCACGAAGGGCTTCAACAGCAGGTCGATGTACGTGCGCCGTGCGCTCACGATGAACGAACTGCGCTCCTTCACAATGGGGCCTTCCAACGTGAGGCGACTGCTGATCAGACCGATACCGCCTTGACCATGGAAACCTTTGTCGTTCCCTTCCTTCATATTGATATCGAGCACGCTACTGATGCGGCCGCCATAATTGGCCGGCATGCCGCCCTTGATCAGTTCGATGTTCTTCACCGCATCGGCATTGAAAACGCTGAAGAACCCGAACAGGTGGCTGGCGTTGTACACTACGGCCTCATCCAGAAGAATGAGGTTCTGGTCAGGTCCGCCACCACGGACATAGAAGCCGCTGTTCCCCTCACCGTTCCCCTTAACTCCCGGCAGATATTGGATGGTCTTCAGAATGTCTACTTCACCCAGCAAGGCTGGAAGTGTGTTCAGCTTCTGAACATCGATCCCGATGCGGCCCATATCAGTGCTTTCCGTATTGCCCTTCCCCTTTTTTCCGGTCACCTTGGCCTCCTTGGTTTCGTAAACCTTCGGTTGCAGGTCCCAATTCAACTTCACGTCGGCCTTCAATTCCAATGTTTTGGTCAGTTCCTCGAACCCCAAATAGCGCACAACGACCGAATAAGAGCCGACAGGGATCGTCAGAGAATAGTAGCCATAGGTGTTGGTTGATGCGCCCTTATTGCGTTCCGTCACCACGACGGTTGCGCCGATCAATGCTTCACCACTGGAGGCATCCCTGATGAATCCGCTCAGGGTCGGGTTGTTCTGGGCGGTAGAAAGGATCGGCAGCAGGCTGGCCAGCAGCAGTGTCAGGAAAGTCGCACGCATCGTTCGTTCTTGCCGTGCGCCAACTAAGCCTGCACAGGCGGGCCAAATGTAGCTGGGCAGTTTCCGGGGCTCAGTCCGTTCATCAAGCCAAGACCGCCGTTCATAATGACGGCGGAACCCTTGGACCGTTCCTGGACCTGCGATGGAATCCATGGTGACAATTGGAAGTGTGGCATGAACTCCTAATTTCAATGCCCCATCGCCTCCGGAAATGCCTAAGAGGCCGAAAAATACCCTCCCCAGGGTATTTTTTCGGCAGCTGGGTTGTCAGAGCTTTGTTCGCGCATTGATCCCCCTATAGAAATGATCGACATTCTGCTGGTAGACGACCACCACTTGGTACTCGATGGCATGCGCGCGCTGTTATCGCAGGAATCCGATCTCAAGGTGGTGGGTGAAGCGCGCAACGGGCGGGAAGCTGTGGAAAAGGCAAAGGAACTGAAGCCTAGGATAGTGATCATGGATATCAGCATGCCTGAGATGGATGGTATTGAAGCCACTCAACAGATCTGTGGCAACAAGAAGTTGAAGGAAACCTTCGTGTTGGTGCTGAGCATGTACAACAATCGGGAGTTCATTACTGAGCTGCTGGATGCAGGGGCCAAAGGTTACTTGCTCAAGAACACCGGTCGTGCCGAACTGCGTGAAGCCATACATGCCGTTAGCGCAGGACAACGGTACTTGTGCAAACCGGTACAGGAAACCATGGACGCTCCGTTCCGAAGCCATCCCCGTATGGAAGGCGAAGGATTCGTATCAATAACGAAGCGTGAGAAACAGGTCATAAGAATGTTGCTCGCCGAAAAGAACAGCCACGAGATCGCGGAAGCCTTGCACTTGAGCCCGTCAACGGTTGAAACGCATCGTAAGAACATCCTCCACAAACTCGATCTGCACAGCACCGCTGGTTTGGTGCGCTATGCTATGGAGCGAGGGTGGAGCCTTGAGAATTGAGATAACAACTGATCCTCACCCCCTAAACCCTGGAAACCATGGCTGCTTGGGATATGACAATGAACGACCCCGCGCCCGGGGACTATTACGAAGTGACCGTGCAAAAGCCTATTGGATATCATAAGCCAACCTCAATGCCCTACACGGCTGGCACGCGTACGTACACCTTGCGTTATACGACCGGATTGGGCCCTGCGAGTACCGATACTTTCAGACTTTCACATTATCGTGTGGCGGGTGCTGGCGATGCCGGGGTTTCGATCGAACTGTACCTCGACGGGACATTCAGGAAGCGATTGCGGCCGACCGTATTGGGCACTTCGGGAGGCGGACGAGGAGTGTTCGTCAGTTCGGTTGCAAAAAAGACTGCAAAGAAGAGTGCCGGTAAGGCGAAGACCAAGTCCGCTTCGACCAAGGCCAAAGTGAAAGCAAAAACGTCGAAGGCAAAAGCGAAGGGAGCAAAGCCTAAAGTGCGGGCCAAGAAAACTTCGAGGTAACCGGCCTATGTCATGCGAACCATACCGAATAGGAGAGGAGAGGCGACAGTGAGCCGATCGGCCAAAAGCGTGTTCATGGCGGTAGCGAGCATGGTGTTCAGCGGGTGTTGTGAACTAGCCCCGTCGTTCTGTGATCCCGGACAAGTCACCAGCCGACAGGATGCGAGGATCACGGAACTGCTCGGTTCCGTGCCATCATCCTCCACTCAACCATCAAGTGCCACCGACGCTCGATGTCCTCCCAATTACTGTGAGGCATCAGCAGGGCGGATCGACTCCCTGTGCGCGGAAGTTCTGCCCGGCAGTGGTCAACTCTGGTTCAAAGGACCGGATGCTCAGCCGTGCTGGTGCGGCTGTAGTCGATTGCTGGAATTCGATCAGGTCGTCCGCGATTCCCTCGCCGTCAAACGCAGGGAGCGCGACGCCATTCTGGTGGAACAACGTGTTCGGACACTGAAACATCTTCCGCCGCGTGCGTCCAAGCAAGTGGTGAAATCGGATACGGCTTCTAGCCAGTCGGCACCGGCACCACCACCCCACATTCAAGCCAGGACCGTCCTCATGTGTGATCGCGCGGACAGGAAACTTCCGTTCAATGGGGCCTGTGTCTCGATCGCTTCCATCCGTTCCCTGCTGTTCGCCGAGTATCCGGTGTTCGTTACCCATTACAGCGACGAAACCGATAATCCTTGGTGGCCGACCTGTTGGGATTATGCTGATGCCAGGACACATGAGCCCGGTGAGCCGACATTGGCGATGTCGGAGCGGATGCATATCAACCTGCCTCCTCCGTTTTATAAGCAGGGGCAGGTGAAGGGCGAGTTGCTCGCGTTGCTCATGGCCCATGAGATCGGCCACGGCCTCAGCGGTGGTTTCCAATGCAATCCCGGCAGCGATGTGCGTATCGTATGTGAAGGTGAAGCCGACTATTGGGCGGTGAACGTCGGTTTGCGGGCCGTGTATGACGGACCGGAGTATGTGCGCGTTGTTGAGGCGGCTCTTGAACAACTCCAGGCGTACGATGATTGGTTGTACGACGAGGACAATGAATGCGGCTTGCTGTTCGAATGTTGCGGTGATCCTGGTTGCGGTTATCCCGGGATCAGTTGTCGCCTCGACATTCTCTCGGCAGCGCTCAAACCATCGGCAGAGCACCACTCGTGCCTCCGGACGTGGGACAATTCCGATCCATGCGGGTACAATGGATGCGAATAGCCATGACCCATCCCGCGATGATGAGTGGTTGGTTCCCCATCGCCAGCCGATGGGGAACCTCCTCTCGGTCGTGGCTCGGGTGCCTCTTTGTATTGCTCATACTGGCTCCTGCCTTCAGTTTGCGGGCGCAGCGATCATTGAAGCCGATCATCGACGAAGCGGATAGATGCTTCGCTTTAAGGGATACAGGTTGCCTCAGGGCGGTGCTCGTCAGGTTGGATGCCCGAACGAACCATCCTGGTGCCATCGAATTAAGGAAAGTCCTTTCAGCACGACTGGCAAGGTTCGAAGGTGATCCGCACCGGGCGTTCAGGATACTTGATGGGATCCGGTCTATGGACAGCTCATCAACCAGAGACGTTAAGTTGGCTTATGCCATTGAAATAACGCGGATACTCAATCGACTGAAGCTTTACGATCGCACGAAGGAGGCTGCTAGAGCGGCCCTGACATTGGCGCGCGACATGGCATATTTCCGTGAAGAAGCTGTAGTCTCTACGCTCATTGCGGAGGTTGACCTGGCGCAGGGGAAATATGAGAGCGCACTTGCCGGATTGATCGAGGTTGAACGACTTTGTATTGCCCACCGGCTGCAGCCTGAGATCTGTGAAGTCCACCTTTTGCGCGGCAACCTCGCCTACCATCAGGATGGGTACAAGGAGGCTTTGGCTCATTATTTACAAGCTTATGATTGCGCAAGAGCGAACGCGCTTTTGGGAGTTGAGCAAACCGTGGTCATCAATATCGGGAGCCTGAAGAGCTATACGGAGGGGCCCGAGGAGGCGATACGGTATTACATGCATGTGTTGGCCCAGTTGGATAGTGCCGAAGGATTCGGGATGGAGGCCGACGTGCGGGCCAATATCGGTCTGATGTATTCGGAGATCGGAGAACACGAGCGGGCATTGATCGAGTTCCAGCGGGCAATGGATATGCGGCGCAGTAAGGGTGATACGCTGGGTATGCTGGATTGTATGCTCTTCAGGGCGGATGCGCACCTGGACGCCGGGCGGTACAATGAAGCGATGGAAAGTACCAAGAGTGCACTGGCTCTTGCGCTCACGGCCGGGGTACGCGAGCGGGAGGCCGATGCGGAAGAGCGCATGCACATGATCCTCGAAGAAACCGGGGATCTCGAGGGATCCATCGCTCACTTGAAGCGGAGCCACCTGCTCAGGGACAGTTTGTCATTGGCCAAGCGGGGTGAGGTGATCACTTCGATGGAGATCGGCTTTGAAACGGAGAAAAAGGAACAAGCCTTGGCGCTGTCACAGGCGAACTTGCTGATCTCGCAGGAAGCTGAACGATCCAAACGGGCACAGCGCAATTGGCTTATCGGTCTCAGCGCGGTATTGGTCCTGCTCGCGGTAGTCCTATACCGCAACTACAACGCCCAGAAGCGCATGCGGACCCAAGAGCGTGTCATCCACGACCGCGAGGTGAACGACCTCCTCAAGAGGCAGGAGATCAGCTCGCTGGAAGCGATGATGAAAGGGCAAGAGCAGGAGCGGCAGCGCGTGGGTAAGGACCTGCACGATCGCATCGGCAGTATGCTGAGCGCCGTAAAGCTGCAATTCAGCGCATTGGAAGGGCGTATGGAGCAAATGGAGCTACAACAACAGCAACAGTACCAGCATGTATTCGACTTGTTGGATGAAACGGTGAGCGAAGTGCGTCGGATCAGCCATGATATGGTACGCGGCACCCTCAGTCAGTTCGGACTGGTCAAGGCGTTGGAAGACCTTCGCAGCGCAGTAAGCGTGCCGGGAAAGTTGAGCATATCGATGAGCGTATTCGGCATGGAGGACCGGCTCGATCAGGATCTGGAGATCGCCGTTTACCGAATGGTGCAAGAGTGCGTTAGCAATGTGATGAAGCACGCCCACGCCAAGGAACTCTCGTTGCAACTCACACGGACCACGGCCGCTCTCAACATCATCGTCGAGGATGACGGCGCCGGTTTTGATCTGCTCGCCGGTTCCGAAGGCATGGGCTTGGGCAACATCAGGGAGCGCGCAAAGGCATACCATGGAGTGGTGAACGTTGACAGTCGCCCTGGTCATGGCACGACGGTTTCCATCGACCTCCCTCTGATGCGCCTACCCGACATAGGTTAGAATTCGGCCGGAACCCTGGTGTAGGCTTCGAAAATTCACCCTTTCTGGGTATGGTTTCAGGTTTTTGCATATGGCACTTTTGGTTCATCATCGGACCAAAACCAAGAGCCATGAAATACTCGATCGAAAAGTCAGCGCCAAGCGCGTTAGCCTATCTGCTTGTTCTTCTTCTGGGTATGCTCTCTTGGAGCGTCGCCAAGTCCCAAGGGCAAGTGATCATAAAAGGCGAGTTGTACTCCCCGGAGGAGATCATCAGCCAGCAAAAGGTGACACTAGTGGGCCAAAATGGGGAGGAGGACCCCGTTGATCTGCGCTCCAATGGTCACTTCAAATTATGCCTGCCGGTGGATCAAGTGCACGTGCTCCGCTTCTCGAAACCCGGCTGCGTTACCAAACAAGTGCGCATAGACACCCGAGCAGCATGCAAGAAGGATCCGAAAAAAGACCGCTTGGTGGAGTTCGAAGTGGTACTGCACGAAACGGACGGACAAGAAGCCGAACAGTACGTAGGCGCTGTTGGTGAGATCGAGTTCCACAGGAGCAACGGCCGAATGAAAGTGCGGCGCGAGTATGCCCAACGAGGCGATCTGGCCGTGACGGAAGAGATGGTCGGTCAATGATCGGAACGCGATCGCTGCCCAAGGTCCGGTGCGGGATCGATCGCATTGTTAGATTCGCCGCCCATTCGGGGTGTAGCGCAGCCCGGTAGCGCACTTGCATGGGGTGCAAGGGGTCGCTGGTTCGAGTCCAGTCACCCCGACGAATGAAGAAGCCCCGGAACTTCCGGGGCTTCTGCTTTTGTGACACCGCATCTCCTCTATTTGGAGGCCTCGGAGTCCTCGCCCGGCCGTACAACGGTTATCCACTTGCCTTGAGATCGCGCGTTGATCGAGTTATCGTACATGGCCTCGCACAGGGTGCCTGGTAAGTAGAAGCGCCCGGCGTATGAGGCATTCAGCATCACCTTGTACGTGACGCTTCCGCCGCGCCACAGATCGAAGTAGGTAAGCACCCGATCATCCCGCACATCCTGGTAGTCGTAGTAACTGGCTTGTACCGCACTACCCGAACCTTCCAGTCGCGTGTTACGGATCTCCCAACCACTGGGGAACACTTGTGTCAGGGCCAGTTCATTGTAGCCTTTCAGGCTCGGGTTGGTGATCGTAACGGTGGCAACGAAGTCGGTGCCTTGTTCCAGTTTGTCGACGCTGATCGCCGTGCCATTCGCTGTTTCGTACGTCACGGACATGCTTAGCCCGCTGCTCTCAGCTTGTTCGTCACCGGCCAGTGGCGTCCCTGTGCGAACCAGTCGCAGATAGAGCAGGTTCTTGCCACTGTTCTTCACACCCATTGAGGTTTTGCCATCGGGCACAGTGAGGTCGGTACGAACGATGGCCTTTTCGCTGAACCGGTCTTTCGGTGTTCCGTTCTGGGTGAGCACGAACGACATGCCCTTGCCCAGTTCGCCACCTTCTGCCAAACGCGCCACAGCCATCAGCCCGAAAGCGGTGCTCTGTGTACTGTACCAGTTCTCTGAGCCCAACCGCTTGGCAATGTCCTGGATCAATCCAGCGGCTTTGGCCTTTTCGTTCATCTTCAACAGTGCTTCTGCGATCATGGCTTCATCGCGCAGGTCGCTGCCATAGGTCCATGAGAGTTCCGTGTACGGACTCACGCGCGGGCTTACACCGGCGATCAGCTGCTGCGCTACTTCGCGATTGTTGGTCACGGCGTAAGCGGCGGCGAGCATCCACTTGGCTTGCTCGCTCAAACCCGCTATGGTGCGCATACGGTTCATGGGCGCCAGTTCCGATGCGTTGGCCATTGCCAGCACGTAAAGCCTGTAGGCTTGTGTCAGTTGCGAATGCTGACGCGTCCATCCGTCACGCTCGGCGAAATTCCAGTTGCGTGCAACACTGCGTTGGTTGCTAAGCCAGCGGTTCTTCATAGGGGCGGGTACGTTGAATCCTTTGCGCTCCGCTTCGGCAAGGAAGTGGCCCACATACACCGAGCACCAATCGTCCACGTAAGTGCTTCCAGGCCAATAGGTGAATCCACCATCCGCGTTCTGGAACTCGCGCAACTTGCGGATCGCGGCTTCCACGTTGCTACGCATGTATTGAGCACTCTTGGCATCCACTTCGGTAACGTCGGCGATATACAACTGCGGGAACGCTTTGCTGGTGGTCTGTTCCACGCAACCGTGTGGATAGTCCATCAGGTATTTCAGTCGACGGCCAAAGTCGATGGGAGGGATGGTGCTGAGTTCGAGGTAGGCGCTGTTCGTACCCGGTAAGCCGACCGGTTTTGGGGTCGCTTGCCAGCTCTGGCCGGGCTCAATGATCGCCTCCTCGGAGAATGTTTGTGGTTGGTTCGGCTGTCGCACGGCGAGCTCAATGCTCTCAGCCGCATTTTCACCGGCGCCTTCGGCGATCACTTTCACCTTACCGGTGCCAATGGTTTCGGCCATGCGCACTTTGAACACGGCCACTTGGTCACCCTCTTCCGTGAACTTCAACTGGATCCTGTCCGGGCCCTGCAGTGTGAAGAGCTTGTTCGCTTCCAAACGGAGCTGAACATCCTTGATCTTCTTGTCCATCGCGAACACGGTAACAGGCAGATCAACGGTTTCGCCCGGACCCACCACCCGGGGCAGAGTTGCCAACAGCATCAGTGGTTTTTTCACCGGCACCGCTTTTTCGGCGCTGCCGTAGGCGCGTGCGCCATCGGTGGCAACGACCATCACCCGCACGCTGCCCACATAGTTGCTGATGGTGAAGCTGTGTTTCGCGTTGCCGTTCTTCGCGATGGTGAACGGACCAACAAAGCGCACCACCGGTTTGAATCTGTTCACACGTGAGGGATCCACCGGGCCGGCGTCATCACTACCACCGAGCGCGAGGACCCGTTCCAGTTGACGGCCGAAAGCCCCGATCACTTGGTCGTACATGTCCCATGTGCGAACGCCCAGCGCTTCGCGGGCATAGAATGCCTCCCACGGGTCGGGTGTCTTGAAGCGTGTCAGGTCCAGAAGACCTTCGTCGACGATGGCCAATGTGTAGGTCATCGGTAGGCCTTCCTTCTCCTTAACGCTCACACTGAATGGTACATCGGTGCGGATCTCCTTCGGCGTTTCAAGCACCGGCGCAATGTGCGTTGCGGGATCCTCAACGAGGATAGGAATGACACCGTAAAGCCTTATCGGTAGATCGTTGATGGTGTTCGCGTGCGGTTGTACCAAGGTGACGTGAACGAAGATGTTCGGCGCCATGTCGTCAGTGATATTGAATTTGTAGCGGGTTTCCTTCGCGTTCAACTCCACCCACTGCGCATCAAGAATGCGGCTACCCGTTTCCAAGCTCACCAGAGCACGACCGGTACCGGAACTCGGGATCACGATCTCGGCTTCCTCACCGGTGTGGTACTTCTCCTTGTCGCTGTTGAAGTTGAGCATGGCGGCCTGCTCGGCATCGCCTCGACGGCTGCGCCCTTCGTAGCCCGGCCAATCGAAGTACACATTACTGGCACACGCATGACCGCTGGCCGGATCATGGACGCGCACAACGAATCGGCCCCATTTCGGGCGGTCGACACGCACGTTGGCGGACGCTTTTCCCTTCGCGTCGGTCACGATATCCTGTGTGCTTTCCAAGCGGATGCTTGGACTGGTCACGTAGCTGGCTGCTTCGTCGTAGCCACCATCCCACCACCAGTCGCGTTCCATTTTGTAGACGCTCACCTTCAAGGCATGGCCGGCAAGCGGTTTGCCGTCGGGGTCGATCGCAATAGCGCTGAACGTGTAGTTGGTATCCGTGCGCAGCGTTCCCCAGGCATTGCGGGGATCGGGCCCGTGCACGCCGGCGTAGCTTGAATACGGTAGGTAAACGGCGCGTTGGTTGTCGGTACTGGCATCGCCACCAGCCTCGAAAATGCGCGTGACGAAATTGGCGTTGACAGCTGCCGGGGCACGCCCGTTGAAGCTGATGTCCATGGGAAAGGTGGCCTTGCCGGCGGCATCCAACTGCCCATCGAACACCACGCGTTCATCGGTGTTCACCCCTGTGTACAGGTCGTCGAAGTTGTATTTGTCGTATCCCTTGAAATCCGCCCAACCGCGGGTCATGGTAACCGTGGTGCGCGCTTTCAAGTTCTTGGCCGGTGCACCGTGCAACCAGTTGCCGGTAAGTATCTGTTCCTTCTTCCGACTGATCGATGTGATGCGCTCCGGCAGATCGATGTTCACCTTCAATCGGTTCGGTTTGATCGTCTCAATGCGCAGCGTATGGTGGAACGACGTGCCACCCACGTTCACGCGTGCATGCCAATAGCCGGTAGGTGCATCGGGGCTAGTGGCACAACGGAACGAATACAGTCCGTTCACTGAGCTCGTGCGCACATGTTTCTGGTCCAACCGGCCGCGTGCATCGGTGATCTCCAAGGTCACCGGATGGTCCTTTGGCAGCGTTTTGCGCGGGTCTTGCAGCATGAAGCTCAGGTAAAGCGAATCGCCCGGACGCCATACGCCACGCTCCCCGTAGATGAAGCCTTTCAAGCCGCGCTCGACATATTCGCCCTCGACCTCGTATTCGCTTAACGACAGCGAATTGCCATCATCCAACTTCAGGTAGCCACGCTGGGAGCCTTTGCTGGCAACGAGCAGGAAGCCCTTGTGCTTCGTCTTCGGTAACGTCACCAACCCTTCGCCATCCGTTACGAGCTGTGCAAGGTTGCGGCGCTGTTTGTCAAGCACATCCACTTTCACACCGCTCATCGGAGCAGTGTTTTTCAGATCGCTTACTGCCACCAGCATGCTGCCGTCATTGCCACGCTTGGCGATAAGCCCGATGTCGCTTGCCAGGATGTTGCGCGAGACGGCATGATGCTGCGTGAAGTACGAGCCGCTGCAAGGGTCCTCTCGCTTCCGCCAGTCGTATTCCTCTTCCTCGTAGAAGTAGTCCTCGTCGTAGTCATCGTAGTAGTAATGGTCGGAGCCCTCGTCCCACTGGCCACCTTCACCGTCATCGATGTCTTGGGGGGCGGAGATGATCTGGCGAGGCTTGTCCTTGTCGTTCGGGCAGGGGTATATGCTGTGTTCCCTACGGAAGTCGAGTTCGATGCGATAGATGGCGCCGGGCTCTGTTTTGATCAGGTCGGCCAGATCGAGGTAATGACGGTTCCAGCGGCCCACCTTGGGCGCTTCCTTGCCCTGCAGGGGAATGATGCGGTGCAGCACTTGGCGTCCGACGCGCGCCAATTCGTGCTCGCCGTCGATGTTGTTCACCTGCAGGAATTGGGCGACGTTCTCCTCGTAGATGCGGATCACGCGCACTTCAACAGCGCTCAGGTTCACGGCATCGAACGGGAACAGCAGCCCATCCGTGGAAGGAAGGATAGTGCCTTTGCCAACCAGACTGATCGCCGGCTTGATGTCTTCGAACACGAGGTCGACGGTGATGTCCTTCCCAAGTGTGCGCTGGTTCACATTCGCCAAGCCCTCGGCAACGAAGGCCTGATGTTCCCCACTGAGGCGTGCTTCCGGGTACAAGAGCAACTTGTTCCCATCGATGGCCAGCCGAACGTTCTCTTGGCCGCTGATACCGGCCAGCCCCGCGAGGTCCTGTGCAGGATCCAACGGGTCGCTGAACAACAGCGTGGCGAATTGTTCCTCTGCGCTGGTGGTGTTCGTACTGACCAGCACCAGATCACCGATGGCCGGTACCTTGAAGTACAGCACGCTATCGATATCGCTCTCGATCTTCTCACCGTTCCACGCGATCAATACGCTGTCGGGCCGTTCGCCACGGAGCACGCTGTCCACACTGAAGCGATGGAATTGCCCATTGGCTTCGTGTTCCCACATGAGCTTCAAGTTCCGCTTGCCCTGCGTAACGCTGATACAACCTTCAACATCCTGTCCTGTGGCATCGTCGCTAGTGTATACCGAGGTGAGCAGACGTTGCCACGTGAGGTCAGTGCTGCTCAATGCTTGCATGTCGGTGATACGCACATCAAGGCTTTGCCTGATCGTGCTCACTTGGAACCGGAATTCCTCCATGCCCTTGGGTACTTCCATGATATCGCCCAAGCGAAAGACAACATCGTAGGTCTGATCGCTCTTCAACCGATCCTTTGGCCGGAAGGCAAGTGTGTTGTGGTCCAGCCATTCAGTAGCGCCGTCCACTTCGGGATCAAGTTCGAACAGTTCCTGAATGGCGGCTATGGAGGTGTCCTTCCACGGATGGCCCTCTGCCAAACGGACCAAGATGGGCGCTCGTGCACTGATATGACCGTAGGTGAACGCCGGGATGTAGGGTATGAAAGCGTTATCGGGCTCAATGCGCTTTGGATCGCCTTTGCAGGCAATAAGCGTGGCACAAACGACGAAAGCGCGCAATGTTGCGCGCAGCAAGCGGGTGGTGGCGTACATGGCCGGTTAAGAAGTAGGGGGAGGAAAGGTAGGGGGGCGTTCAGATGAACGATGACCGGGGCTGCGCTATTGCGGTTCTCGCATTATTTCACGCCAATGCCGGTTAGTATGCACGCCTACATTTGGCGCCCCCACAAGTCCCGAATGATCCAGGTAAAAATGAAACTGATGACCGCTGGCACTGCGGTCTTGTTGACCGCTTGCACCCCAGAACCGGAAAGAGCCGATAAAGCAGCCGACGTCCAAACCCCATCTGATCATGTGCTGGACACGCACAGTGCCTCAACGCCGGACGAGGCTTACATCACGCACTTGGACCTTGACCTATCCGTTGACATGTCAGGACGGACGATCTCGGGCAAGGCGAGTTACGACATCGTGAATTTGGGAAGGGGGCGTATCGTGTTCGATACACGTGGGTTGTCCATTTTGGAGGTCAAGGATGCGCATGGAAAGTTGCTGAAGCACACCTTGGGTGACAGCACCTTTTTAGGCCGTCCGCTTATGGTGGAGATCGGGCCCGAAGTTGAACGGTTGAGCATTGCCTATCGCACCGGCGCAGAGTCGGATGCATTGCAATGGTTGTCGCCGCAGCAGACCGGTGGCAAGGAGCACCCGTTCCTGTTCACCCAGGGCCAAGCCATTTTAACGCGCACTTGGATACCGATCCAGGACAGCCCGGGGATCCGGATCACCTACACTGCACATGTTCAGGCGCCTTCGGAACTGATGGTGGTCATGAGCGCTACAAATACGACCACGCGAAGTGCCAACGGTGAATACAACTTCCGGATGGAGCAACGGATCCCACCATACTTGATCGCTTTGGCAGTGGGGGATATCGAGTACCGCAACATAGGTGCGCGCACAGGGGTGTATGCCGAACCGAACCTCGTGGACAAGGCCGCCAAGGAATTCGAGGACATGGAGAGGATGGTTGTTGCCGCGGAAGAACTATATGGACCATATCGCTGGGAACGCTATGATGTGATCGTGTTACCACCCAGCTTTCCGTTCGGTGGTATGGAGAATCCGATGTTGACATTCGCAACACCGACCATCATTGCCGGTGACGGTTCGCTCACTGCCCTCATTGCGCATGAGCTCGCGCACAGTTGGAGCGGCAATCTTGTGACCAACGCCACTTGGGATGATTTCTGGTTGAACGAGGGCTTTACCGTGTATTTCGAGAAACGGATCTGTGAAAAGGTATATGGGAAGGATTACGCCGAAATGCTTGCGGTGCTCGGGCGGCAGGAGTTGACGCGCACCCTGCACGACCTCAAGGAAGCTGGCCAGGACGCGGACACCCGGTTGAAACTGGATCTGGCCGGCCGCAACCCGGATGATGGAATGACGGATGTTGCTTACGAAAAGGGCTATGCCTTTTTGACCCTGTTGGAGGCGGCGACCGGCCGTGAAAAATTCGATGCTTTCCTCCGCGGCTACTTCGAGACCTTCGCCTTCAAGAGCATGACCACCGAGAAGTTCATGGCCTATCTGAAGCAGGAACTGCTGGACCCTGCGGATGTCACTTTGGATCTGGATGCATGGGTCTATCAGACCGGCTTACCTGCGAACGCACCAGTGGTAGCTAGCCGTCGGTTCGCGTTGGTGGATACCGCTATCGTGCGCTGGAGCAGTGGTGTGCCGGCTAAGGAATTGGCGACAGCGGATTGGACGGCTTTTGAATGGATGCATTTTCTGCGCGGCCTGCCAGCCGGTATCACCACTCAAAGGATGGCTGAACTCGACAAGACATTCGGTTTCACGGCATCTGGCAACTCCGAGATCGCCTTCACATGGTTCGAGCGGTGCATTGCCAATCATTACGAGCATGCTTATCCCGCGTTGGCTGAATTCCTCATTCACGTCGGTCGGCGCAAATTCCTTACGCCATTGTACACGGCTTTGGCCAGCACGGAAAACGGTATGCTTGTGGCCCGCACCATCTACAAGCAGGCCCGGCCCAACTACCACAGTGTTAGTACCCGCACTATTGATGAAGTGCTCGGCTGGCAGAAGATGACGGAGCCGGTTACGATGTGAGCTGCCACGCGCCGAAAAACAAAGCCCCTCGATCTGCATCGAGGGGCTTTGTTGTGGAAAGACCCGAACTCAGCGCGCAACCGTGATCCGGCTGGTATCACGCGCTTGGCCATCGCTCACAAGCTTCAGCACGTACTGGCCATCGGCCAAAGCGTTCAGATCAAGTGTGCGCTGCGCGCCTGCTGACAGTGAGCCGAAGCTTTGTGATGTTGCCAGTTGACCAAGCATATCGTACACCTCAACGCTCAGATTCGCGGTGGTTGCCGCATTGAACGTGATAGTGACAAGCCCAGTGGTGGGGGAAGGGAACACTTCCGTGAAAGCAATCTTGCCAGCCTCATCCAAACCGACCACACAGGCTTGCGGGGTGATCCCGCTCCCAACAGGAAATGCACCAACGAAAGTGCTCATGTCGCTCACTGGCCAGATGTCATAGTTCTTCATCAGGTTGTCGGGACCGATGAGGCAATAGGTCGGGAATGCGCCTACTCCGAAGGTGTTCGTAACGGCACCACCACCACCGGTCATGCTCACCGCTGGTGGGTGTGCGAACGGACCACCATAGGTCGCTTCGTACGCGATCACTTCCGCATCGCTGTCAGTGCCATTGTTCATGGCCAAGCAGATCAGGTCACCTTCGTTGCAACCGTAGGTCTGGTTCAACTCACTGAAGTAAGGAGAAGTGGCCTGACAAGGCGGGCAGGTATCGAAGAAGAAATCAAGGATCACGTATTTGCCTTGGCTGGTGTAGCTGTAAAGGCTGTGTGTGTTTCCTTCCACATCGGTTACCGTGAAATCGGCAACTGTGCTGCCGTTCGGATAGTTCGTGGCTTGCGCCATGAGGAGACTGCCTGTGAACAGAGCAGCGAGAGAGTGTAGCGTACGGTTCATATTCCTCGGTTTTGGTTGTTACAAGGATAGACCGATGGATACCGGTTCAAGTTGCCCGATGAATGCAAAAGCGCGCGTGGCTTTGAACCCCACGGTCAACTGTTCGCCCCGATGAGCCGATCGAGCGTCAACCTGTCAAGGGCATGTCCACCTTGGAAGATGTGCGTGGAGAAATGCAGACCTGCCGATCGGAGCACGCCCTCATTGCGATGCAGCACCTCCGCTTTCACCACGGGGTCGTCAGCCCCGTGCACGAGATCCACCACTATGGAGTTCCACCGGCTGCTCAGATCCGTCGGGTCGAGCTCGGGTGGCATACTTCCGCCCCAAATGACCAGTCTATCAATGTGTGTCGAACCGAGCATGGCCCATCGACATAGGGTCGCCACCCCTTGTGAGAAACCCAAAGCGGTCAGTTGTGTAGCTCTTGGACACGCATTGCGGACCTCGGTGCAGAGTTCATCGAGGTAGGAGACATGGTCCGCGATCTCGTGTTCCCGGTCTTCGCGTGTCATCCATGTGGCGCCGACCCGGCTGAAGGTGTCGTCGAGGTAGAAGCGGCTCAATCCTTCCGGTGCCACTATGCAGCGGCCGTCCTCCAAGCCATCGAAGCTGTGGAGAAAGTACCGCGCGAGTTGACCATAGCCGTGCAGAACGATCCATAGTTCTTGTGCGGTAGCCGGGTCGCCGAGCACATGGTAGCGTGCCGTGCGGCCAACGCGTATGTGGCGCTCCGCGCTCGCCATCAGTACGCCAGCAATTGGCCAAGGGCTACCGCGACTTTCTCCGCGCTCGGGATCATCGCGGCTTCCAGCGTGCTATTGAGCGGCACTGCCGGCATGTCCACAGCGCCGAGCGTCCGAACGGGTGCATCGAGTTGTTGGAAGCACTCATTGCCAATGCGGCTCGCAAGTGCTTGCGCGAACGAATTGGTCAGCTGTTCTTCCGTCACCACAAAACAACGTCCGTGTTCGCGCACAGTGTTCATCACTGTGGCCTCATCCAGTGGCACCAGCGTGCGCAGGTCTATGATGGTGACGCGCCCCGGGAACTCCTTGGCTGACGCTTTTGCCCAATACACTCCCATGCCGTAGGTGACGATCACGGCTGCTTCACCCTTGGTGATCGACTTCGGGTCAGCCTGCTGAACGATGCGGGCCTTACCGAACGGGATGATGTAGTCCGGGGATGGCTCGATGCTCTTCGCATCCTCCGTGCCCTTGATCTTGCTCCAGTATAGCCCTTTGTGTTCCAGCATCACCACCGGGTTGGGGTCGTGATAGGCTGCCTTCATCAGCCCTTTCAGATCCGCACCGGTGCTGGGGTAAGCGATCTTGATACCCTTGATGTTGCACAGCACGCTTTCCACACTGCTGCTGTGGTAAGGGCCGCCACTGCCGTACGCCCCAATGGGAACACGGATGATGCAACTCACCGGGTACTTGCCCACAGTGAGGTAACAGGAGCGTGCGACTTCCGTGAAGAGCTGGTTAAGGCCGGGCCAGATGTAATCAGCGAATTGCACTTCCACGATCGGCTTCAAGCCTGCGGCGCTCATGCCCACTGTGCTACCAATGATGAAGGCTTCTTGTATCGGCGTGTTGAACACCCGATGATCGCCGAAGTCCTTGGCTAGCGTGGCCGCTTCGCGAAACACACCGCCGAGGCGCGCGCCGACATCCTGACCATAGAGGAGGCATCGCTTGTCCTCCTGCATCAACTCACGGATCGCGAAGAGAGCACAATCCACCATCACCGTTGGTTCACGGTCCTTTGGCTCACGTTCACCCTTTTCTTCAGTGACTGGAGTGGGGGCGAAGTCGTGGGTGAAGAGATCTTCCGGTCGCGGGTCTTCGGAATTGCGGGCAAAGTCGAAATCGGCTTTCACCGTGTCGATGGCCTTCTTCTCCAGTTCCTTCAGGCCTTCCTGCTTGATGCCGTGCTCGAGTAGTTGTTGGAAGAAGCGCGGGAACGGATCGCGTTTGCGGTGCTCGGCCAGATCCTCGGCGCTGCGATAGAAGTCCATACGCACGCCGCTGGTGTGGTGGTTCAGCAACGGCACTTTCGCGTGAACGAGGAAGGGACGTCGCTCGCTCCGCACAAGTTCCATCACTTCCTTCAGCGTGTTGAATGATGTGATGAAGTCGGTGCCATCGATCGTGCGCACTTCAAGTCCCTTGAAGCCTTTGGCGTAGTCGCTCGCATCCCCTACGCGGATCTCGGCAGCACTGGCGCTGATGTCCCATTCGTTGTCCTGCACCAAGTAGATGATCGGCAGCTTCTTGAGCACCGCCATCTGGAAGGCTTCCGCCACTTCCCCTTCGGTGATCGAAGCATCGCCGAGCGAACAGACCACCAAAGGAGCCTCGCCGGGAACATCGTGCGGGATCCCGGCCGCCTCTTTGTACTGAAGTCCCAGAGCAATACCTGTAGTGGGAATGGCCTGCATACCGGTGGCACTGCTCTGGTGCGGGATGCGGGGCATGCCATCGCGCTTCAAACTAGGATGGCAGTAATAGCTGCGGCCGCCGCTGAAGGGGTCGTCGCGCTTGGCCATCAACTGGAGCATCAACTCATACGGGCGCATGCCGATGCCCAGCAGGATACTGTCGTCGCGGTAGTACGGTGATACGAAGTCCTGGGGCTTCAATTGAAGTCCGAGCGCCAGTTGGATCGCTTCATGCCCACGACTGGTTGCGTGCACATACTTGCTGGTGAACTTGAAGTGCTCCTCGTAGATCTCCGTCATGGCCTTGGCCGTGCACATGAGTTCCCAAGCCTTCAACAGCGTGGCATTGTCGATGGCTTCCTTCTTGGGGGCTGTCTTCAACACTGGGGGGAGAGTATCTACGTGAGCGGCCAAATTACTTGGCAGGTGGAAGCGCGCGCATGTGGCAGCCCCAATAGCTTTGGCCTCGTTCAGGAACAGTGTTCCCGGGCCTGTTCATCCGCACATCACTTCATATCAACACTTCCAATGTCCCGCACCGCACACGAACTGGATCACCGCATTGTCGGTGACGACATGCAATGCGTAGAAATCACGCTGGATCCGCAGGAGACCGTACTGGCTGAGGCTGGCGCGATGATGATGATGGACGAAGGCATCGAGATGAAGACCATCTTCGGCGACGGCAATGGGCAGGAGCAGAGCTTCATGACGAAGCTGTGGGGCGCGGGCAAGCGCATCCTCACCGGTGAAAGTCTCTTTATGACGGCCTACACCAATCTCTCCAGCGTGCGTCGCACGGTGTGGTTCGCGGCAGCTTACCCCGGCAAGATCATTCCGTTGGATCTTTCCGATTATGGTCAGCGGTTGATCTGCCAGAAGGATTCATTCCTCTGTGCAGCCAAGGGCGTGAGCATCGGGATCGCTTTCCAACGGAAGATCGGCGCCGGCCTTTTCGGCGGCGAGGGCTTCATCATGCAGCAACTCGATGGCGACGGTCAGGTATACATCCATGCGGGTGGCACAACGGTTCAGCGCGATCTGCAACCGGGCGAGACGCTGCGGGTGGATACCGGCTGCTTAGTGGCAATGACGAGCAGCGTGAACTACGACATCCAATTCGTGGGAGGCATCAAGAACACCTTATTCGGCGGTGAGGGTTTGTTCATCGCGACGTTG
Organism: uncultured Bacteroidota bacterium; assembly: GCA_902825795.1. Taxonomy (GTDB): domain Bacteria; phylum Bacteroidota; class Bacteroidia; order Flavobacteriales_F; family PHOS-HE28; genus PHOS-HE28. Next base: position 7,126 of record CADECG010000009.1, on the reverse strand, counting down.
CAAGGACCCGGGCATATCTGGATCCAGAGCCTACCCTTCAGCCGACTGGCGGACAACATTGTTCGGGCATCGCCCAAATTGGGTGGCAGTCGCCAAGGCGAGGGCAGTTTGCTCGGTGGCCTCGGCGGCTTGCTCGACGGGAAGTAACCGGACAAGGTTCAAGGGCCTGAGCTTCACATCTGGAGCCCGAAGGTGGGGCACAATGAAGCATGAAGCCCGGGCTTTCGGGCTTGGAGCTTCATTCCTTACTCGGCCTGCTCTTTCCTCTTGTCACCTCCTTCCAGTGCGTTCAGGAAGCCCTGCACCGCCCACTGCATCAGGCTGAACGCGAGTGCCCACCAGAAGCCTTCCACGCTGAAGCCGTCGATCCACCGGTCCACCAACATGACGATGCCGGCATTGATGACCAAAATGAAAAGTCCCAAGGAGAGCACTGTCACTGGCAATGTGAACAGGATGAGCAGTGGCCGGATGAATGTGTTGAGCAAACCGAGCACGATGGCTACGATGATGCCCGTGGTCCATTCATCGATGTGTACGCCGTTGAGCAGCTTGGCGCTCACAAGCACCGCAAGTGTTGAGAGTACGAGACGGACAAGGATCCTCATGTGGAGATGATGCGGATGTGAAGATGTGAAGTCGCGCCGGAACGGCGCTCACCTTTTCACATTCACCACCCCATCACGTCATTCCTTCACCAACTTCTGTGTGAAGGTTTTTCCGTTCTGCGTGATCACAAGGAAATAACTGCCATCGGCTTTGCTGCTCAGGTTGAGCGTGCGTTCGTACTGGCCCTCGTAATCGCTTATGGATTCATGGTAAACACGCTCTCCTTTGGAATCATGCACATCAACGTTCAGGTCCCCCTTGGTGGGCACGTTGAACTGAAGCCGGAAATAGCCATCGCTGGGATTCGGGAAACAGCGTAGATCGGAGAGGTCAAGTTTGTTGTCCAGGCCGGCAATTCCCTTGTTGCGCAGTAGGGCGGTTTCTTCCGGCGTCAGTTCCTTGCGTTCAATGGTCACCCGCATTTCGCGGTGCACATTACCGCGCAGTTCTTCGCGCAACTCCGCCATTTCGCGGCGCAACTGCTCCATGTCATCGCGCTGCTGTTCCACATCGCGGTCCTGTTGTTCCCTATCCCACCCGTACTGCTGCATATCGCGTACATGTTGCTCCATATCGCGGGCATACTGCTCCATATCCCGTTCGTATTCTTCCCGGGCGGCATCGGACATGCGATCCGCGCCATTCATTGGTGGCAAAGGGGCTATGGGTGAAACGGGGGCGAGGGGAGCCACTCCGGGCATTTCGAATGCGAAAGCATCATGGCGCCCCATTTTGCCGTTGAGGTCCATGGGCTTTCCGTCGCGATCGATCGCCAGATGCACTTCTTGTTCGGGTTCAGTAACCTCCACCGCTGCAACGAGATCATCAAAGTTCGTGATGCTACGATCGTTCAGCGACTTGATGATGTCGCCGTCCTGAAGCCCCATGGCCTCTGCGCTGCTGCCATCGACCACATCTTCCACGGTAAGTCCACCGTTCACCGTCTCTCCCGGCACTACACCGAGGAAAGCACCTCCCATGTCGAACACGTATGCATTGGCGGCTCCTCCATCATCGAAGTCGAAGTCGTACTTGTATACTTCCTCTCCTTCGGTTTCACCCAAGTTGGCGGTTACCGTGTTCTTCTTGCCATCGCGCCAGTAGGTCACTTCCACGGCATCGCCGGGCTTGTGCATCGCCATCGATTCGCTCAGATGGCCATGACTTTTGACCTCGAGATCATCGATCGCAACAATGACATCACCTTCCTTCAATCCGGCCTTCTCTGCGGCAGTGCCTTCGATCACATACGTTATGCAGGCGCCCTCCTTCACGGAAGAATTGTTCTTGTTCTTTTTCTTATCGTCTTCACAAGTGCTTTGGCACCAATTGCCGGAGTACACACCTAAATAGGCCCGCGGCTCACCCGTGACCCAAACCGCAGCACCAGGCTCGTCCATGAACAAGCTCAGGTCCATGTCCTTCAGCACACCATCATCGCCATGCTTGCGGATGTTGATCTCGATACGGTTGGCTCCACCATCGATATTGAATTCCTGCATGATGCCGAGTTCGCGCAGGGCATTTTCCAGCGCATCCGGATCATTGAGGGGGATCTCCCGTTCGACTTGTTTGGTTTCACCGTCCTCGGTAACGGAGATACTGATCTTGGCCTTCGGCTCGTCGTTGGTTTGGGCCTGTAGGGAACAACTCGGAGCGCACGCAAGGAATATGAAGAGACAGATGAGGGGAACAGTGCGGTTCATTGTGATGGTCGTTGACGAAGGCGAAACTATCCCGGTGCCCAGGGAGGTCCTGTTAATGAACGCCAAGTTGTGTTAAGTGGTTCATCCCTCTGAGAATCTGTCCAGATCCCGCCTGTCGCGCTTGGTCGGTCGACCTTCACCGAAGTTCTCGGATCGGGTGCGGTTGGCCCGTTCGAGCTTCTCGAGTTCGTCCAACGAGGTGGTTTCACGGATCAGGCCAAGCACCAGTTTGGCACTTACACGCGAACCCGGGATACCGAGTACCTCAAACACGCGCCAAATTGGTGCGCGCTTAACGGAGCAGGTATTGCCGACCACAACTTCCGTGGCAGGCTTCGCTTCACGACCGTTCAGCTGCACCTTGCCAGCACGACAAGCCTCCGTGGCCGTGCTGCGCGTAGGGAACAGTCGAACACACCAAAGGAATTTATCGAGGCGCAAGGTTCAGAAAAGCAGATGTGGGAGCACCTGACTTCATAAGGGGTAGGGCATCGGGACGACCACACCCCTTCATCTTACCATCCCCGCATGTGCACATCTCCACCTCCTCTTCGTGACCCCGGCAGGATTCGAACCTGCAACCGACAGAACCGGAATCTGCCATTCTATCCAATTGAACTACGGGGCCAGAATGCCGCTTACGCTGCAACGGCGGCGAAGATAACCGAGCAGCCGCGTAAGGATTCACTGCTTCACGTATCGCACTAGTTCCGTGAGGTCCTGCACGGTTACGATCGCTGGCCAACGGCGTTGACTCAGTTCTTCGCCCATGCCGTAACGCTTGCGGGTTGCAGCCTCGAGCGCAACGAGACCAGTATCGTTCGGTAGAAGGGTGCTCAAGTAAGTTGAGGGCAGCACGGATGCTGGTCCTCCGGCCGGATCCACCGCGTTTGGTTGATGAAGAATGAAATTCCGGATCTCCGCGAACAGGCCATACTCCGCATCGGCAGGGCCGGTCCTGTGTAGCACTAGAGTCGCACCGACAGGAAGTGGTGCCAATTGACGCAGGCTATCGCCATCGAGCACGTACGTAAGGATCATTGGGCGTTGTGGGAATTCAACGATCAGGTGCCCGTCGCTATCCATGCCCCACGTGCCGCTTTCTTCCCGCTCACCGCCACCACCTACGACTGAATACTGGGTAGCACGTCCGCTCGCAAAAAGGTCCATGCGTACGGATCTTTTGTTTTCGGCACTGCCAGCGATCTCTACGCGATAGCTTCCGGACCCCTGTGTGGAAGGGATAGGGTCGCAGCGCATTGCAGGTGCCAAGAGCAGCACGGCGTTCACATGTACGTTGCTGTCAGTGGTCCACGCGCCGCTCAACCACACCTTGGCCGCGTCCCCGACGTGGCCGACCTGCGCGGTGTATACCCTGTACAAGCTGTCGGCCTTCGGACCTGTGATAGGAAAAAAATGACCATCCCCGCATCGCATCCAACGCCCTTTCCCATCAGTCCCACGGTATTCACCCTCGAATGTGAGGGTATCCGCCGTCAGTAGCATGGAAGTCCCGGAAGTCGAGGTGGTCCTTTCGCATGAGACAAGGGTGAAAAGCGCGGCCACCAGTGCCACGGGCGAAATTGAAGCGCTCATGGGCGCTAACGTAGGGGTCCGAGTGCTTCGCGCGGTGGGAACGGCTACTTTCGCGCGCCATTTCCAGAACCTTTCTCATGACCGAGCTGCGCAACATCGCCATCATCGCCCACGTGGATCACGGCAAAACCACGCTGGTGGACCGTATCCTTCACCAATGCCAACTCTTCCGGGAGAACCAGGAGACGGCTGAACTGCTGTTGGACAACAACGACTTGGAGCGTGAGCGCGGTATCACCATCCTTAGCAAGAACGTCAGCGTCCGGTATAAGGGCATTAAGATCAACGTGATCGACACCCCTGGCCACAGCGATTTCGGTGGTGAGGTGGAGCGTGTGCTCAACATGGCCGATGGTGTGCTTTTGCTCGTGGATGCCTTCGAGGGCGCCATGCCACAAACGCGCTTCGTGCTGGGCAAAGCTTTGGCCTTGGGCCTGAAACCGATCGTGGTGATCAACAAAGTGGACAAGCCGAACTGTACGCCCGAGGAGGTGCATGAGCAGGTGTTCGATCTGATGTTCACGTTGGAGGCCAACGAGGATCAGCTGAATTTCCCGGTGGTCTATGGTAGCAGCAAGCAGGGCTGGATGGGGCCGGACTGGAAAACCCCAACGGAGGACGTGAGCTACTTGCTGGATACCATCCTTGAGCACATCCCTGCACCCAAGAAGCTGGACGGCACGCTCCAAATGCGCATCACCAGCCTTGACTACAGTAGCTTCCAAGGACGTATTGCCGTAGGTCGTGTGCGCCGTGGTTCCATCAAGACCGGCCAGAACGTGAGCATGGTGAAGAACGACGGCACGATCACCAAAGGCAAAGTGGCCGAGCTGATGGTATTCGAAGGCTTGGGCAAGGAAAAAGTGAAAGACCGGGAGTTGTACAGCGGTGAACTGTGCGCCATTATGGGCCTGGAAGGTTTCGATATCGGTGATACCGTTGCCGACTTCGAGAACCCTGAAGGATTGCCCGGGTTCAAGGTGGATGAACCCACGATGAGCATGCTGTTCACCATCAACACTTCACCGTTCTTCGGGCGTGAAGGTGAGTATGTGACCAGCCGCCACTTGCGCGATCGTCTTTTCAAGGAGATCGAGAAGAACCTTGCGATGCGCGTTGAGGAAACCGGTAGCCCTGACAAACTGTTGGTATTCGGACGCGGTATCCTGCATATCGGGATCCTGGTGGAGACCATGCGTCGCGAGGGATACGAGTTCCAACTCGGCCAGCCACAGGTGATCACAAAGGAGATCGACGGCGAGCGATGCGAGCCGGTGGAGATCCTCACTGTGCAGGTGCCCGAGGAGTTCAGCAGCAAAGTGATCGATCTGGTGAGCCGGCGCAAAGGCGAGCTGTTGAGCGTGGAACTCAAAGGCGATCGCCTTCACATCGAGTTCAATATCCCGGCTCGTGGCATCATCGGACTTCGCAATCCATTGCTCACGGCAACGGAAGGGGAGGCCATCATTGCGCACCGTTTCAAGGGCTACGAGCCTTGGAAAGGTGAACTGGGCGTGCGCCGTGCAGCCAGTATCATCAGCCAAGGCACCGGCACGGCCATCGCGTTCTCGATCAACAAACTTCAGGATCGCGGCAAATTCTTCGTGGATCCAGGAGAAGAGGTGTACGGTGGGCAGGTGATCGGCGAGAACCCAAAGACGGACGACCTGGTGGTGAACGTCCTGAAGGGAAAGCAGCTCACGAACATGCGCGCCAGTGGCACGGACAACAAAGAGAACATTGCCCCTGCGGTGAAGTTCTCCTTGGAAGAGTGCATGGAGTACATCACCGACGATGAGTACTTGGAGGTAACGCCCAAGAGCCTGCGCATCCGCAAGATCTTCCTCGACGAGAACGATCGGAAGAAGGCAAGCAAGGCTGCGGTGGCGTAACCCACCGTCCGAAGAAGGAGCATTTTTTCTGAGCAGGGTCCGATCGAACCTGTTCGGGCATGGCGTGTACGGGTCGGTGATCCAAACACAGCAAGCCATGAAGAAGACCATCATCCTCGGCCTATCGGCCGCCGCCATCAGTGCTGGCGTTGCAGCGCTGCTCTCGTTCACCACTTCACCCGCGGATAGCTCCGCGACCAAGGCCTGCTGCCACAAGCCAGCAGATGCGCAACCCAAGGGCTGCGTGTTCAAGACCGTGTACGAGGGTGAAGGCGTTCACGAGAACATGACGCTGAAGACACCAGAGGAAGTGCTGACCAGCGAGAATCGCGCGTACGATTGGATGAAGAGCGCGCAGAACAACGACGGCGGCTTCGCTGCGGGCAACCACGCCAGCCAAAACGTGATGGATCCGCATGCATCACCCAGCGATCCCGCAACTACGGCCATGGTGGCCATGTCCCTTTTGCGCGCTGGAAGCACACCGGAGAGCGGCCCGTTCGCCAACATCCTTGCGCGTTCAACGGAATTTCTCTTGACCGCAGTGGAGAAGAGCGGAGAGAACGCGACCAACATCACCGATCTGCAAGGCACGCAGATCCAGGTGAAGCTGGGTGCCAACATCGACGTGGCCCTGACAAGTCAGTACATCAGCAACCTCATCGGTCGCATGCCGTGCACACATCCGCAACGCGATCGCTGGATGCGTGCGCAGGACAAGTGCGTACGCAAGATCCAGATGGCGCAGGCCAGCAACGGTGCCGTGCAAGGCGGCTCCTGGGCCGGTGTATTGCAGAGCAGTTTTGCCACCAACGCATTGGAAAGCGCGGAGCACAACGGCGCCAAGGTGGACACGGTAGCATTGGATAAAGCCCGCAACTACCAGAAAGCCAACTTCGACGCGAACACCGGTACCGTTGCCACCGGTGAGGCAGCCGGCATTACACTGTATGCAGTGAGCGGCAGCACGCGTAGCAGCGCCAAGGAGGCGCGCAAGGCCGAAGAGGATATTGCCAAAGCGAAGAAGGACGGAAGGCTCGCTGAAGCGGCACCGGTTTCAGTGGACAACCTGCAGCAAGCCGGCTACTCACGCGATGAAGCCGAGAAGATGACCACCGCTTGGAGCGTCTACAATGCGGCCAAGGTGCAAGCGCAAAGCGACGAGGTCGTACGTGGCTTCGGTAACAACGGTGGCGAGGAGTTCCTCAGCTTCTTGCAGACCGGTGAGTCGCTCATCATCAACAACGACCAGACTTGGAAGAACTGGTACCAGAACACCACTGCACGCTTGGTAGATATCCAGAACAGCGATGGTAGCTGGAG
>CADECG010000008.1 GCA_902825795.1 uncultured Bacteroidota bacterium | reverse complement strand
GCATACCGAACTGACGGTCCACATATGAGCCCAGCACATTGCGCGTCAGCTGGCTGGTGCGCACCGGTTCATCCAACACGGTGTATGCCAGAAGTGTAGTCGTGTCCGTTTCGAAAAGCCCCAATAGATGGTCGGCCGGAAGCAGGTCCAATCCCAGTTCATCTTCCGGTTTCCTGCATCCACCGATAATGGTCAGCAGGAAAAAAAATAGGGCGGCCCAGCTTGTGGGCCGCCCATAATGAGTCTCCAGCATTTTTTTCAAATCACACGAGTGCTTCCTCTAACACAGCGGCGTAGAAGTCGGCCATCGCGGCAACGTGTTGGTCCGGGCCCACGTAATCCAGTGCCGGCTTGCCGCTTTTGTCAACCGCAGCGTTCAGGTCTTTGGGCAACTTGGCGCTTCCCTTAACAACTGCATCGCACAAGCCCAATCCGAACTTGTACAGTTCATCGGTATTGGGCTTCGCCAAACCGCTCACCAGATTCTTGTCGAACCCTTCCATTGTCAACTTCTTCGCCAAGTCTTTGTCCAGTGCTTCCTTCTTATCGTCGTAGACACTGAAAACGAGCTTGGCGTTCTCAAAGTGTGGATCATCGGTAAAAAAGTGACGGATGTACAAGGGGATGAACGCGGTCATCCAGCCATGACAATGAATGATGTCCGGCACCCATCCCAATTTTCGCACGGTTTCGAGCACACCGCGACAGAAGAATACGGCCCGCTCATCATTGTCCTTGTAAAAATCCCCATTGGCATCGTGGATCACTGCCTTGCGCTTGAAGTACTCCTCATTATCGATGAAATACACTTGCATGCGTGCATTGGGCACACTCGCTACTTTGATCAGAAGCGCATGGTCGGTATCGTTGATGATCAGGTTCATACCGCTCAGCCGGATGACTTCGTGCAGCTGATGGCGGCGCTCGTTTATGTTACCCCATTTGGGCATGAATGTTCGGATCTCATTGCCACGGTCCAACATCCCTTGCGGAAGCTGGCGCGCTGTCCTGGCCATTTCGGGGCCATCGAGGAACGGATTGATGGCTTGCGATACGGTAAGGACTTTCACGTTTTTGATGCTCATCGGAATGTTCGGGGGATTGCGGGGACAAAAATATAGAAAAAGAAGGGGTGCTTGTAAGGTCGACCATAGTTTAGGCCCTGACGGCAGAGTTTGAAATGCGCGACAGACGTGGAGTTCATCGTTGATCCAATCGCTGCGGCCGCTTGGAGTGCAGCCCAACGCCGGAGTGGCGGATCGGTAGGTTTTGTTCCCACCATGGGAGCCCTACATGATGGACATATGTCCCTGATAGTCAAAGCAAAATCATTACACAAGACCGTCGCTTGCAGCATCTTCGTCAACCCGCTCCAGTTCAACAATGCCCAAGACCTCGCCAACTATCCACGACAGTTGGGCGCCGACACGGAGTCTCTGGAAAGGGCTGGCTGTGACATGGTCTTTGTTCCTTCCGAGATCGGGTTGTATGCGGACCATGGGGTCTTCGCATATGAGCTGGGCGGTTTGGATAAGATCATGGAGGGCGCTTCACGGCCTGCACATTTCCAAGGTGTAGTGAACGTTGTGGAGCGCCTGTTCCATTACGTCCGACCCGATTCCGCATATTTCGGGGAGAAAGACCGTCAACAACTGGCCATTCTGCGGCACGTAGCCCAAGCCTTGAGCTGGCCAGTGAATATGATCGGTTGCCCTACCCTGCGGGAAACGAATGGGCTTGCAATGAGCAGCCGCAATTTGCGACTGTCGACGGAAGAGCGCGAAACAGCCTCCGTGCTGTTCCGTGCGCTGTCCTCGATCCAGGCTGCCTCGGCCGTTGGTTCGTTAACGGCAGCGAGGCATTCGGCCATGGATATGATCCTGAGTCACCCGGGCATCACGCTTGACTATTTGGAAACTGTTGATCCGCTCACCTTACAACCCATCATGGAATGGGACTTACGTAACGAGGCCATCGCAATGGTCGCTGCATACGTTGGCAAAGTGCGGCTCATCGACAACATCACGTTGCGCCGATAACTTCGCCGCCCTTTCACGGAGCAGGGGCTCGACGACCGGAGACAACCACGCATGACGATCGAAGTACTACGTGCCAAGCTTCACCGTGTAACGGTGACTGAGGCCGACATCAATTACATCGGGAGCATCACATTGGATGAGGATCTGGTCGATGCGGCAGGTTTCGTGGAGGGTGAGAAAGTCCAGGTGCTCAACGTAAACAACGGCGATCGCTTGTACACGTATGTGATCAAGGGGCCACGCGGTACCGGGGTCGTTTGCCTGAACGGCCCAGCGGCGCGCCGTGTGAGCGTAGGAGATATTGTGATCGTGGTCGCCTACGCACACATGACACTCGAGGAAGCGAAAGCCTTCAAGCCGACGGTCGTCTTCCCCGACGAACGTACCAATAGGCTGAAACAGTGAGCCCTCAAAGACCGCGCAGCACATGAAGAAAGCGGTCTTCGGGTTCTTGAAGCTGGCGGTGCCGATCACGCTGGGGATCTGGTTGGTGGTTTATTTCTATTCGGCTCTGGATGCCAAGCAACGCGAACAATTGTTCGCGGCTTTTCGGCAAGCGGATCTTAGGTGGCTCTTCGCCTCCGTGGTGCTCGGGTGGCTCAGTCATATGAGCCGCGGATGGCGCTGGCGGTATGTTCTGGAGCCAATGGGATACGCACCGGGTTTTTGGAACTGCTACCATGCGGTCATGAACGGTTACTTCATGAACATGCTGGTGCAGCGGGCCGGGGAAGCCAGTCGAGCCGTTTCGCTCTACCGCAGCGAGGGTGTGCCCTTCGAGAAGGGTTTCGGCAGTATTCTGGCCGAGCGGATCATTGATATGCTGATGTTGCTTGGTATCGCAGCCGTCACGCTCTTCCTGCAAGTGGACAAACTGGATCTGCTGCAAGCCCGCGTAAAGGCCTTTCGTGCCGGCCAGGACACCGAAGCCACGTCCGGCGCGCCTTGGTGGGTGTGGGTGATCGTAGTACTGGTCATATGCGGGGCCGTTGGCGCATGGCTCCTTCTAACACGGCCTGTGCTAAGGACCCGCTTGAGAGATACCATTCGGGGATTCTCGGATGGTTTGCGCTCGGTGCTGCGCATGCGCCGCACAGCAGCCTTTGTGTTGCACACCTTCCTTATTTGGGGATTGTACATCGGCATGTTCTGGGTCGGCTTCTTGGCCCTGCCATCCACGGCCGAAGTGCCAGCTGCGGGGGTGTTCGCAGGTTTCATTGCCGGCTCGATCGGCATAGCACTGGTGCAAGGCGGCATCGGCGTGTATCCGGCCTTCGTTGCGCTCATCGTCAGCGCGTACATGCCTGGTGTGGACAGTGACGATCTTCTGCAGCCCGATGCCTTGGCAATGGGATGGTTGCTCTGGGTGGCACAAACGCTGATGATCATCGTGCTTGGCGGCCTGTCTCTACTTTTATCGGCAGCCGCAAAACGCCGAACAACATCATGACCGGAACACACGCCCCTGTTCTTGCCCCTGCCGTCCGGGGTTCCGAAGCACGCATCATGGATCTCATTCAGGTGCGGCGGATGATGAACGTTTGGCGACTCAGGGGCGATCGCATCGTGTTCACGAACGGGTGCTTCGACATTCTCCATCAAGGGCATGTCCAGTATCTGGAAGAAGCCGCTGCGCTTGGCCATCGGCTCGTCATCGGGCTCAACAGCGATGCCTCGGTAAAGCGATTGGGCAAGGCACCGGACCGCCCTTTGAACGACCAACAGAGCCGCGGAATGGTATTAGGGGCATTGCGTTGCGTGGATGCGGTGGTCGTATTCGAAGAGGACACCCCCTTGGAACTGATCACCGCATTGAAACCGGATGTGTTGGTGAAGGGCGGCGACTGGAAACCCGACCAGATCATTGGCAGCGAGGTAGTGCTTGCTTACGGTGGCTCGGTGCGCTCGTTGTCCTTTGTTCAAGGCTTCTCCACAACTGCGCTTGTCGAGAAGATCAAAAATGGCTAAGGTCCGATCTGCCTTCGTTTGCCAGAATTGCGGTACCAGCTTCGCACAGTGGCTGGGCCAGTGCGGCAATTGCAAGGAGTGGAACACATTGGTGGAAGAGGTGATCGACCGTGCGGAAGAGAAACGCGCGATGCCGACTTCGCTGAAGTCACGCACTCCGAAGCCGATCGCCATCAGCGCCATTCCACTTGAAGATGGTCCACGCATTCCACTGGGTGATGCAGAACTTGATCGCGTGCTTGGTGGCGGCATCGTACCCGGCAGCATTGTGTTGTTAGGGGGCGAACCGGGGATCGGAAAAAGCACCCTGCTCCTTCAGACCGCCGTTCGGGCCCCACGGCTGCGCACACTTTATGTAAGCGGCGAGGAGAGCGAACACCAGATCAAAATGCGCGCGGAGCGCATCGACACGCATAAGCTCCCGGGGGCTGCTGAAAAGTGCTTCATCCTTACCGAAACCAATACCCAGAACATCTTCAAACAAGTTGAGGAATTGAAGCCCGGCTTGTTGGTGATCGACAGCATACAGACGCTGCACACAGCGGTTTTGGATGCCAGCCCCGGCAGCGTTAGCCAAGTGCGTGAATGCACCGCCGAGCTGCTTCGACTTGCCAAGACCACCAGCATTCCGGTCGTGCTTATTGGGCACATTACCAAGGAAGGGCTGCTCGCCGGACCGAAAGTGCTGGAACACATGGTGGACTGCGTGCTTCAGTTCGAAGGTGATCGCGACCACGCCTACCGCTTGCTGCGGCCGCTGAAGAACCGCTTCGGCAGCACGAACGAGTTGGGCATTTACGAGATGCGTGGCACTGGCCTCACCGAAGTCGCGGACCCCAGCCAAGTATTGCTGGGCCAACGCGGCGAAAGGCCAAGTGGCGTGGTCGTGTCCGTTACAATGGACGGTGGGCGCCCATTGCTGATAGAAGTCCAAGCGCTCGTAAGCAGCGCGGTATACGGAACGCCACAACGCAGCGCCACGGGTTTCGATCTGCGCAGGATGAATATGCTGCTTGCTGTTCTGGAGAAGCGTTGCGGGTTCCGCCTCGGCCAAAAGGATGTCTTCCTGAATCTGGCAGGCGGCTTCCGGATAGAGGAACCCGCTATCGACCTTGCTGTAGTGTGCGCGGTGCTCAGCAGTAGTGAAGACATTGCTGTACCCATGGATGTGTGCTTCGCCGGCGAAGTGGGACTCACCGGGGAAATCCGACCTGTAACACGCACGGAGCAACGCATCGCCGAAGCCCGCAAACTCGGGTTCGCACGTGTGTTCGTGCCGAAAGGGACTACTGGCATCAAAGACACCAAAGGCATCGATGTTGTGCAGGTCAGCAGGGTTGATGACGTACTAGGACAGCTGTTCGGGTGAGGCTTTCGTCCGATCAGGAGGAAGTTCCATCAACCCGGAAGCGCTGAAAACCATGCGACGGGTCACAGCAAGGTGAGCGGCGGTCAGTGGATCTTGCAACCCGTCAGGAAAGCGCCGCGTAGCAGGCCGCCGCCCAGGCAGCACTTCCCCGCATGATCTTCAATTCGATCCAGTTCCTGTTCTTCTTCGCGCTGGTGACAACACTGTACTACGTGTTGCCCTACCGCTACCGCTGGCCAATGCTCTTGGCCGCGAGTTGCTGGTTCTACATGGCCTTCGTGCCGGTGTATATCCTCATTCTCGCCTTCACCATCGCCGTTGATTATGCCGCCGGCATCCTTATAGCCGGCAGCACGGGCGCCACGCGCAAACGCTGGTTGGTCGCGAGTATCATCGCCAATGTCGGCGTGCTCGCGATCTTCAAGTATTACGGCTTCCTGACCGACAACTGGGAAGCTCTGGTCCACTCGTTCGGGTACTTGGATTACAGCGTTCCCGACCTCGGTATCATCCTCCCTATCGGACTGTCCTTCCACACGTTCCAGTCGTTGAGCTACACCATTGAAGTGTACCGGGGCAACCAGCCTGCTGAACGCCATCTCGGCCTCTTCTCACTGTACGTGATGTTCTATCCACAGTTGGTGGCCGGACCGATCGAACGCCCCGACAACCTTTTGCGCCAATTGCACTTGAAGTTCGACTTCGACTACAAGACGGTAACAAGCGGGTTGAAGTTGATGGCATGGGGATTCTTCAAGAAGCTGGTGATCGCGGACCGAGTGGCCGCTATGGTGAACCATGTGTACGATGATCCACAGGCACACGACGGGCCCGCACTGATCCTCGCCACGATCTTCTTCACCATACAGATCTACTGCGACTTCAGCGGCTATAGCGACATAGCGCTGGGCGCGGCACGAACGCTGGGCATCGATCTCATGCGGAACTTCCGCACCCCTTACTACAGCACCAACATCAGCGAGTTCTGGCGACGTTGGCACATCAGTCTCAGTAGTTGGTTCCGCGACTATGTGTACATCAGCTTGGGGGGCAATCGCGTTGTGAAATGGCGTTGGTACTACAACCTCATGATCACCTTCCTGCTCAGCGGTCTATGGCATGGTGCTAACTGGACTTACATCGCTTGGGGAGGGCTCCATGGTTTCTATCTCGTGTTCGCGGTAGTGACGGTGAACGCCAGAGGCAAGTTGGGAGCGGCGCTGGGTCTGGGCAAGGCTCCTTGGCTGAACAAAGTCGTTCAAACGATCAGCACACTTGTACTGGTGGCGTTCGCATGGATCTTCTTCCGGGCCGACACTATGACCAATGCGTGGTACATAGCAACGCATCTGTTCACCAACCTCGGTGGCTTCCTCACAAGCGACGCGCTCTCGTTCTGGGCCCCGCTGGTCGGTTCTTCGGCCAATGAGATGTACGTGGCCTTGCTCGGCATCGCGATCATGGAACTGGTGCAGCGCATGCACGATCGCAGATCCATGACATTGCGCCTTGCCTCGTGGTCGCCCATGAAACGGTATGCCGTATACGCGGGCATTGTGGCCTTCTGCATTTTCCTGGGCAGCTACTACCACACTGCACAGTTCATCTACTTCCAGTTCTAATGGGCTTGCGCAAATTCTTCCTCCGACTTGCCCTCATCAGTGCGCCGTTCGCCTTCGTGTTCGGCGCAGTGGTTGTCGTGGATCCCTACAACTACTTCAACTGGTTCCCTGTGGTTGATGATGCCGTGAAGCGCAAGAACCTCAACCACGATGGCCGCACCATGGCCTTCAGCAACCTGATTTGGAAGATGAAGGAATACCGCCGCGCACCGGTCCCCAATGTCCTCATTGGTGATTCGCGCCTCTCCTACTTCGACTTGGACTACTTGGCGCAAGTCACCGGGAAGCAGTGGTACAACTTCGGTGTGCCTGGTGGAAACCACCGCACAGCGGCGGATGTATTCGGCTATATCGACAGCATTACCTCGCCCAAAACAGTTTGGTTGCAAGTGAGCTTTCGCAACATGGCTGCAGGTCAGGATTACGATCTCTACAGCGAACCATTCGCGGTGGAAAGCACCCCGGGCCTATACGTGAGCAACAGGCGCGTGCTTACCGCTACCGCGCTGGCGTTGAAAGCAACTTGGTCACCGGAGTCCGTTCAATACGATGTGCTGGTACCCGATCATTGGAACAATGTCATTGACATGGAGACGGAGGCGGCGACCAACTTCATCATGGACACTTCGTTCTATGCGCGACTTGAGTCGATCGCGCGTCACTGCCGCCAGCGTGGGACCGAACTCGTGCTGATCGAGTGGCCAGCGTACCATGAACTGCACGGGATCCGTTCAATAGCAGGGTTGGACCCACTGCAAGCGCGATACCGTGAGCGTTTGGGTAATATCGCCACGTACATCGACCTCGACACATTGGGCAACCCGATCAGCGCTGACCGCAAAAATTATCGCGATCCTCTGCATCTGACCATTGATGCACAACGCAAGCTGGTCGACGCCTTGATGCAGTGAACTCTTACAGGGCGTTCTTGGTGACGAAGTAGCGCCAAGCCGCAACGGCCAACTGAACCTTGCTCAGTTTGCGCAGGTCGCGATGCCACAGTTTCGGCAACAGCAACTTGTTCAACCGGGCGAGTACTCGGAACACGTTCCTGCGCATTCCGCGAAGATGCGGCACGCAATGAACGATCGCCTGTTAATGCGAACACGCGTTCTCCGACGGGCTGCACATGGCCCCCGTCGGAATGGATCGGTGCCTTCGGCGGATCGTTGCCCGAACCGTCGAAGCGGGACATGCTCCGGTCCGATCCGGCAAAGCACCCGATGAAACGGCTTTGCTGCCCGACAGAAGCGCCAAAAGCCTTGTCCATCAAGGACCTCAGGGGGTTTACTCGCGTTGTGCCATAGACTTCTTTTGGGCCCCGGAAAACCCGAACCATTTGCCCATGCTCCGTCATCATCTCTCTGTTCTGGCCATGAGCGTAGTCAGTTTTTGCATCGCCCAGAGCAGTAGTGAATTCGTGTCCGTGTCGCTATCGGCCACCGTTCAAAAGGTCACCCCCAGAATCACATTGTCATGGACAACGCTACCCAATACGAGCAGTATCACGGTTTACCGCAAACTGCGTAGTGCAACCGCTTGGGGCGGTGCCATTGCTGCACCAGCGGCTACTGCTACCAGCTACATCGATTATGCCGTCGTTGTTGGGACGGCGTACGAATACAAGGTGGTTCGGGTGGCCGGCGGAACCACCGGTACCGGCTATTTGTGCTCCGGCATTGAAGTACCCGCGACAGACTATCGGGGAAAAGTCGTCCTACTGGTGGACAACACGTTCACATCATCATTGGCCACGGAATTAACGCAGCTCCAAAACGATATGAAGGCCGACGGATGGACCGTTCTACGCACGGATCTCGCACGGACCGCATCCGTTGCAACCGTTCGTAGCACCGTACAGGCATACTACAATGCCGATCCCGTCAACGTAAAGGCCCTGTTCGTTGTTGGGCACTTGGCCGTGCCCTATAGCGGCAATCAGAATCCCGATGGTCACAGCGAACACAAAGGCGCTTGGCCTTGCGATGGATACTACGGGGAACTGAACGGCACCTGGACGGACAACAGCGTGAACGTGACGAGCGCTGCGCGCACCGCTAACAACAACGTTCCGGGTGATGGCAAATTCGATCAGAGCGACTACCCGAGTGCGCTTGAATTGCAAGTGGGCCGCGTGGACATGTATGACATGCCGGCCTTCTCGCAATCAGAGACCCAACTCACGCGCAACTATTTGAACAAACTCCACAACTACAAGGTGAAGGGCCTGGTACCTCAGGAACGGGCCATCATGTTCGACAATCTGCAATGGGCCGGCAGCCCGATGGCCGGCAGCGGTTGGCGCGGCTTCTCCACGATGGTCGGTGCCGCCAACGTCACCGCAGCTCCGGGCACGGGCTTCCCGTTCACCTATTACGTGAACGGACAGAGCTACCTGTGGTCTTACGCCAGCGGCGGTGGGCTTCAAGCCACGGTTGGTGGCGTGCTCACCTACAACGGGGCGAGCAACGTGGCCATCACGGATGACTACGCCAACACCGTCGCACTCGGCAGCGTGTTCAACATGTCCTTCGGAAGCTATTTCGGCGATTGGGACAACAAGAACAATTTCCTGCGTGCCGCATTGGCCAGTGGCGATGCATTGGTGAATTGCTATGCCGCTATACCGGCCTGGTACGTCCACCACATGGGCATGGGCGAAACCATTGGCACCAGCACACTGGCCACCATGAACAATTCCGCACTCTACACGCCACTGACCGACGGATGGCAAGGCACAATTGGGCGTGTACACTTAGGCCTGATGGGAGATCCCACGTTGCGCACTCGGATGGTTGCGCCTCCATCGAATTTCTCGGTTGCGAACGCAGGGGGCCTCGCCTCGTTCACTTGGACGGCAAGCGCTGAAACCGTGCTGGGCTATCACATCGATAGGATCAACGCCAACGGCAGCCTCACGCGCATGAACACGGCCGTGATCACCGGTACCACTTTCCAGAACTCCGGCGTGCCATTCGTCGCCGGTGCTCAGTACATGGTGCGTGCGATCAAATTGCAGACGACACCTAGCGGAAGCTTTTTCAACCTCTCCCTCGGCGCGCTCTCCACCGCGGCCGGTGGTGCACCTGCGCCGGATTGCTTGGGCGTGGTGGGAGGCAATGCCCTCCCCGGCGCAGCTTGCAACGATGGCAACGCCTGCACGATCAGCGACACTTGGAATACGAACTGCCAGTGCGTAGGGGTTGCTAACACACCTACCGCAACCATCACGCCCGCATCATCTCCCGCATTCTGCACGGGTGTAAGTGTGAACTTGAACGCCAGCACCGGCGCAGGATACTCGTACACCTGGAGCAGGAACGGCACAGTGATCACCGGCGCAACGGCCAGCACATACAACTCCAACACTTCCGGAAGTCACACTGTTACCGTTACGCGGAACGGGTGCACGGTAACGTCTCCCGCCACCACGGTGACCGTGAACGCGCTGCCCACCATTGCGTGCACGGCGAACGGAGCCGCAGGAACGGTTACCGCAACTGTAACCGGTACTCCCGGGCCGTACGTCTATGCGTGGACCACGAACCCAATCCAAACCACCGCTACCGCCTTCGTAAGCGCGGCCGGTACCTACACCGTGGGTGTTACGGACGCGAACGGCTGTGGCCAGATCGCATCCGTGAGCTACGTGCCTTCAGCAGCACTTCCGATCGATTGTCAAGGCGTGGCCGGTGGGCCAGCGGTACCCGGGGCAACTTGTAACGACGGCAACGCATGTACGATCAACGACAAATGGAGCGCTAACTGCCAGTGTGCCGGAACGCCGGTATCACTTGCCGCTACCATATCTGCAACGGGAAGCACATCGTTCTGTTCCGGTGGAAGCGTTACTCTCAGTTCGAACACGGGCGCAGGGTACACGTACGTGTGGAAA
Organism: uncultured Bacteroidota bacterium; assembly: GCA_902825795.1. GTDB lineage: Bacteria > Bacteroidota > Bacteroidia > Flavobacteriales_F > PHOS-HE28 > PHOS-HE28. Next base: position 34,665 of record CADECG010000008.1, on the reverse strand, counting down.
CGCAATGGAACGACCATAGCTGGGGCAAGCGCTAGTACTTATGTTGCTTCGATCTCCGGCAGCCATACCGTTACGATAACAAGTGGTGGGTGTTCGAGCACTTCAGCGGCGATCACCGTGACTGCGAAACCACTGCCAGTGGTCGTGTGCACCACCAATACAGCGGCTGGGACCATCACGGCAGCTGCAAGCGTTGCGCCATCACCTTACACGTACAGCTGGACGACCAATCCTGTTCAAACCACTGCTACCGCCACGGTCAGCGCAGCGGGCACCTATGCGGTAACGGTAACGTCGTCCAACGGCTGCAGCAGTTCGGCATCCGCCACGTACACCCCACCTGTTGGCGCGACCATTTGCGATGGGTTGCGCACGGAGTCACAGGCTACATGGGGTGCGGCGAGCAACGGCAGCACGAACCCAGCCGCTTACATGACGGCCTATTTCGGATGGTTGTACACCTCGCCGGACTACCTGACCATTGGCTGCGGAACCAACAAGCTGAAGCTGACCACGGCTGCTGCGGTTACCGCATTCTTGCCTTCGACCGGTGCGATCGCTGCCCTGCCTGCTGGCACACTCACCAATCCGGGTTCTGGCTATTCCAATGCCCTCGCCGGTGAACTTGTCGCATTGAAATTGACGTTGAAGTTCGACGCGTACAACCCATGGTTCAGCACGAGCCAACTCGCCCTGAAGGACATGGTGATCGGTAGTGGTCCCTTCGCCGGAATGACCGTTGCGACCTTGGCCACAGAAGCGGACAAGCGCATTGGTGGCTGCACGTCGAGTTACACGCTGGCCCAACTGCACACAGCGATCAGCACCATCAACAACGGATACGAAGGTGGGACGGAAGCTGCCGGTTACTTGCTCTGCAACGGAGTACCAAAACTGGAGATCGAGGAGGAGGTCCTTCTCGAGGATATCCGCGTTACGGCATTCCCTAATCCGTTCAATGGGGTGACCACGTTGGCCATCCATGCCATGGATGAAGCTGCGCATACCACCGTTGAGGTCTTCAACATGACGGGGGTACTGGTGACGCGTTTGTATGATGGAGAGATGCTGCCGGGCGGGGATCTCCTGATGCAGTGGGATGCTTCCGGCCAAGCGATGGGCATGTATTTCTATAGAGTGACCCGGGCGGATCGATCAGTCAGTGGCAAGCTGATCCTTGAGTAAGCTCTAGGCCAGTAAAGGTTGGATGCCCTGCGCTAAAAGGTGCAGGGCATTTCATTTGTGCCGTACAGGATCAAACCCGGCACGGTCATGGTAGTCCGAACTTCAACTCGACAAATCATGAGAACCCCATCCTTGATCTCCGCTCTTTTTGTTTCGGCGATCGTGAACGCGGCGACCGCACCTGCCGATAGCACCGGCCTCCCCGGCGACCACTTCAGCTTGGAGGGCGCCTTGGACCTGTTCAAGAAGTCCAACAACCTCGAGGCTTTCGAAAAGTCGCTGAACGACGAAGCCAACCATGTGAACAACCTTGACCTGGACGACGACGGGAAGGTTGACTACATACGCGTTGAAAGCCACAAAGAGAACAATGCGTTTGCCATTGTGATGCAAGTGGCGGTGAGCAAAGAAGAGGCTCAGGACGTGGCCGTCATCGAGCTGGAAAAAACTGGTGATGCGAACGCTCTCGTGCAGATCCGGGGCGACGAAGACTTGTACGGGCCTGAAAGGATCGTTGAACCTTATTCGGAAACCGAGGGCACCAAGGGTCCGCGTGGCCCCTCCGCCCCCGATGACCTCGGTGCATATATCACCGTGAACGTTTGGGCTTGGCCTTGCGTGCAATGGTGTTACGGACCCTCGTTCAACGTATGGATCTCGCCATGGTACTGGGGCTACTACCCAGGTTGGTGGTCGCCATGGTATTGTATGCATTGGGGGCACTTCCACCACTACCACGCCCATTATCACGGGTGGTACCACTACACGAATGTCTGTCATGTGGGGGGCGCCCACGCGCTATACGGCCGTCATCGCAACGCATCCGTCATGGTCCAACGCAACGTTGCCGTTCGAAAGCAGCAACGCGTAATACCCAAGGAACAGCGCATTGCTGGCGAAGCGCCCCGTAGCAAGCCGATGGTGAACGAACAAGCAAAACCCGGGCAGCGCAAAACGGGCAAAGCGAAGCCGACAGCAAAGCCAGGCAAAGTCACGCAACCGCGAACGAAGCCGAGCCAACCGGGCAAATCCACCCCGCCGCGCAACACCGGTGGTGGTGGCGGTAAGCGACGCACCACTCGCTAGGTGCCACAAGACCCTTTGATGAACAGCCTGCGCATTTGCACGCGCTGTTCATTTTTTGGCCCGACCGAACGGATCAAAGGATGACAATGGCCGCTATGATCACGACGAGCAGGATCACCAAGTACTGCCAAATATCCAGGAAATAGGGTGAGTACTGTTTCCAGAATTGCTTCAGTTCCTTCATGGACGCGGCCCCAACCTCGATACGGGCCGACGAAAGTAGATGCTCACCACGCCGGTTGAAAACCGTTGATGGGCCACATGGTCCCAGCGGATATTTTCGCCGCGCTTTGGAAAGGACCCCTACCGCAACCGTCGCCGTTCCGTTTGCCGTAAAGCTTCGCGAAGTCGCGGCGCTCTTCAAGCTCAGGCTGGCGTCACTGGTGGTTTTCAGCGCAGCTCTCGGTTATTTGATGGGTGTACCACAAGGCGCGTTCTCTTGGTCCGGTCTATTCCTGCTCTCATTGTCCGGATTCTTGGTCACCGGGGCGAGCAACGCGTTGAACCAAGTTATCGAGCAGGAGCAGGATGCCTTGATGTCCCGGACGAGCGAACGTCCCTTGGTGCGCGGTACACTGACGTCACGCGAAGCCATTGTGATAGCCTTGCTGGCCGGCGCGGCCGGTGTCTCAACGCTTTGGCTGGTCTTCGGGTCCCTTAGCGGCATACTGGGCTTGTTGGCCTTGTTCATGTATGCTGCCCTTTACACCCCGCTCAAGCGCTACAGCCCATGGGCGGTATTCGTCGGGGCACTGCCCGGGGCCATTCCCCCCATGCTCGGCTTTGTTGCCGCACAAGGTCATTTCGGGCTCGGTCCGGGCTTGCAGTTCTTGGTGCAGTTCGTTTGGCAGTTCCCTCATTTCTGGGCGATCGCATGGGTGCTGGATGAAGACTACGCCAAGGCGGGTTTCCGGTTGCTGCCCTCGAAAGGTGGCCGTGATACACGAACAACGGTTTGGATCCTCATCAGTGCTTTGCTGGTGGTGCCGGCCGGCATGCTGCCTTGGTTCTTCGGCTTTAGTGGCGTGGCCAGCATGGTCGTAGCGGTGGCCGCTGGTCTGCTCATGGTGGCCCCCGCCGTTCAGCTCTACCGCAGCCACGACAAAAAAGATGCACGTCGGTTGATGTTCGCGAGCTTCTTGCATCTGCCCCTGGTACAATTGGCCTACGTGCTTGACCGCCTATGAGCGACCCAGAAGCAGCCGCTGAGGATCTGGCCATGCGCCACAGCGCCCGCCGGTTGCTTGTGAAGCTGATCTGCTATCGTCATGCTCTTTGCCGGGCTCACGAGCGCATACATCGTCAGCAGCGGAAGCGGTTACTGGGTTTGGCTGCGCTTGCCGAACGCATTCCTGTACAGCACAGTTGCCATCGTGGTCAGTAGCGTCGTGCTGCAGATCGCATACACAGCCACCAAGAAGGGAAGCGGAAGGCGGGGCGCCTTGCTCACAGCCGTGGCCTTGGCCTTGGGTCTTGGCTTCACCTATTTCCAGTTCGAGGGGTTCGGTGACCTCTACGCCCGTGGCAACTCGTTGGCCGGCGACGGCGGTGTCCTCAATATCAAAGGCACCTACGGTGAGGATTTCACCATGAGCCGGAAAGGGGTCCCGTTGGTCTTCGAGAACGGCAATTACTTCCTGGAGACCGACACCGCCAGACAAACCGCCCTGAACGCTGAGATCGAAGAGCTCTGGAACGGGAGCAGCAGCTATCTGTACATGCTTACCCTATTGCACCTGGCGCATCTGGCGCTAGGCCTCATCGGCCTGCTCGTCATGGTGGCCAAGGGCTATCTGGGCCGCTATACCGCTACGGAACATATCGGACATTGGAGCGGGACGGTCTACTGGCATTTCCTCGGTGGGCTGTGGGTATTCCTCTTTCTGTTCTTAACGGCCGTTCATTAACATTGCCGCCGCAATCCAAGAAGCATGTCAGGAGAAGCATCGAAAGCGATACCGAACGAGGTACTTTGGGAAGGCGGCCGTAGCCCGTTCAGCGTCAGCTACGGCAAGCTGATGATGTGGTTCTTTCTGGTGAGCGACGCCCTTAGCTTCACCGGACTGCTGATCGGTTATGGCTTCGTGCGCCACAGTTTGCCCGTGGGCGACGTGTGGCCGATGGGCGAAACCGTGTTCCGGGCCTTGCCCTTTGTGCACGGCGACTTCCCGCTGATGTATGTGGCCTTCATGACGGCCCTGCTCATTTTCAGTTCGGTTACCATGGTTCTTGCGGTGGAAGCCGGGCATCGCATGGACAAAAAGAACGTGGTGTTCTGGCTGTTCCTAACGGTACTCGGCGGAGCTGGTTTCGTTGGTTCGCAGGCTTGGGAATGGAGCCACTTCGAGCACGGCAGCGGTGGATATATCACCACATCCGATGGGGAGAAGTACTGGGTGCACAACAACGACCATGATACCGATAACCCGACCAAGCCTGACAATGGTTTCCATTTGGTGAAGTCTGATGGCACCGGCTATTTGCACGGCCACGAACATGTGGAGGGCGACGCCGCTATGGCGCTCTGGAACAAGCAGATCAACTATGTGGCCGGCGCTCCCTACCCATGGAGCAGCACGGGCATGGTGAACAACGAGTATGGACCCGCCCAATACGCCAACTTCTTCTATTTCATCACCGGCTTCCACGGTTTCCACGTGGCCAGCGGGGTGGTCATCAACATCATCATACTGCTGGGTGTCATGCGCGGCGTGTACCATCGTCGCGGTCACTATGAGATGGTGGAGAAGGCAGGCTTGTACTGGCACTTCGTGGATCTCGTATGGGTGTTCGTGTTCACCTTCTTCTACCTCGTTTGACGAACGGCACTGCCGCAAAACCGGATCGATATGGAACGCGACGATGTGATCGAATACAGCCTCGACAACCACCACAGCGAGGAGCAGGGCAAAAAGATCCGCAAGGGCATCTGGATGGTGACCCTGATCATGGCAGTGATCACTGCCGTGGAGGTTTATCTCGGTGCCGCTTGGCGCGACATCTTCCCCGATTCATGGCAGAGCGTGAAGTGGAGCTTCATCGTGCTCACTTTGGTGAAGGCCACGTTCATCGTTATGCGTTTCATGCACTTGGGTGATGAGCGCCGCAACGTGCGCGCCATGATCCTTTTGCCATACGGCCTTTTCGTGATGTACTTGATCTGGATCGCGCTCTGGGAGAGCAACTACATCGAGCGCGCACTCAATCACTTCCTGTAGGTCTTGCAGCCCGCCTCGCCCCTGCGCAAATGGTTGCTGCTGGGAGGTGTCTTCATCCTTCTGCCGATCATCTATTTCCTGATCAGCACCGGGAAAAGCAAGTACCGTGAATTGCCGATCCTCGGACCCCACGAGGCGCTGGCGAACGGCGATACCCTCTACCACGAAATACCCCCGTTCTCCTTTACCGGTATCGACGGGAAGCCGGTAACCGACAAGACCCTTGAGGGCAAGATCCTGATCGTCGATTTTTTCTTCACCCGCTGCGGCACGATCTGCCCGCGCATGAGCGCACACATGCGGGAACTGTTGCACCTGCAACTGACCACCGTTGATGGATACGGCGATATCGTGTTCCTGAGCCATACCGTTGACCCGGAGCACGATTCAGTGGAGGTGCTGGCCAACTACGCCCGCGAATACAGCGCGGATACCGCTCGCTGGAAGTTCGTGACAGGCGACAAGGAGGCCCTGTACACCCAAGGCAGCGAGGGCTACCTGCTTGCGGCGAAAAAAGATGTCCTTGCACCAGGGGGCTTCCTGCACAGCGAGAATTTCGTGCTCGTGGACAAGCGGCGGCATATCCGAGGGTTCTATGACGGCACCGATCCCGCCAAGGTGAAGGAACTGGTGACCGACGCCAAGATGCTGATGGGTGAAGAGCGGAAACGGGTCCGTTTGGAAAAGGAAAAGAACGAGCAATGACCACCGCAAAGGCCAAGAACAACGGTGGGTTGATATGGGTGCTGAGCGTTGTGCTGCTCGGCTTGGTGGCCTTTCTCTACCTCGGTCCTGACCTGTTCACGTTGGGTATTGCGCGCGGCACTTTGCCGGCCATCAACGGTGTGATCAATGCGCTCACCACGGTCGTGCTGATCATGGCTTGGCGCGCCATCATGGCCAAGCAAGTGGAGCTTCATAAGAAGCTGATGCTCTTGGCCGTGGGGCTCAGCGCGCTTTTCCTCGTACTATATGTAACACAGCACTCCAGTTTCGAAAGTGCGGTGTATGGCGGATCCGTGCGTGGGGTTTACCTGTTCATCCTCCTAACGCACATTGTGCTGGCAGCGGCGATCGTACCATTGGTGCTGATCACGTTGAACCGTGCGTTGAGCAGTCGCTTCGACAAGCACCGGAAGATCGCGAAGGTCACGCTGCCCTTGTGGTTGTATGTGAGTATTACCGGTGTGGTGGTGTACTTGATGATGATGGACTACTACTGAGGTTCATCGTCCGACTACTTTCGTCCCGTGCTGAAACGCCTCTCCGCCCTTCTCGTCCTGTCGTTCGTGCTCACGAGCGAACTGCTGGCCCAAGGCTGTGCCATGTGCAAAGCGGTGGCGGAACAGAACGGCGATGCAGGCGGCATCAATGCCGGTATCCTCTGGTTGATACCAGTCCCTTACATCCTCCTCTTCCTGCTCTTCCGCAAACAACTCCGCGACTTCTGGCGCGAACTGTCCAGCACGCACAGTTGATCATACCGGCACCCAAGAACAGGAAAGGCCCCGACAAGTCGGGGCCTTCTCCATTGTTTGTCCTGTGACTACTTCTTGGCGTTGCCCAGGATCTTGAACATGCCCGTGCCACAAACACTGCACGTGCCCTTCATGGCCTTGCGGCCGTTGGCCATGGTGTTCTCCTTGGCATCCTTCATTTCGCGCTTCGCTTTGCACTTCACGCAGTAACCTTCTACAGCTGGCATGGTGGTCGGTGTTAGAGTGTGCCGCCAAAGTAGGATCATCGACAACTTGTGCAAGCCCAAAGAGCGGGTGAGTTGTCAACAGGGCTTCCTTGCGCAACGGACTTCAACCACGTGCACGCCACCAACGTACCAGTACCGGCGACCATAGCAGCACAAGCAACAGCGCGCACCAGAGATGAAAGCGTTTGAACATCGGAGTGCCATCGTGTTCCGTTGCGCAGGGCATGGTGCGCACCCATGCAATGAAGAGGTCCGCTATGGGCAACGCGCCAAAGACGTAGCGTTTGTCATCAATACCGGTCGAGAACCCGAAGCCATGCACCGTGGACGCGAATTCCGCTGCGTGGTGTGCATCACCGTTCGTCCGGCAGGCGCCAGCACCCACGATCGTAGCGGCGGGGCCAAAACCGAGGATCAACGGGCGGCTGTCCACATCCCCGGGCGAGCCATCGCCGATCGGATGCTCCCGCACGGCCGGGACCCCGAAACGTTCCGTGACGTATAACTCGCGGAACCGGGTGAACTGTTGCGTAGCCAATGCCGTGTCGATGAGCGGCAAAAACACACTCATGAGCGCCTGCGAACTGCCCCGCGCCGACTGGCCCAGCCGATCCTCCCACGGTTGCCATGCATGCGGGATCAGATCCCGTTCATCCAGTCGCTCGCGCACCTGCGCCACCCAACGCGTGGTTACAGCGCTATGATCGCGTTCGCGCAATTGCCCGTGCATGACCAGTGATGCCATGGCCACGGTGGCGTCCGCTGGCCAAGCGGCACCGGTGTACGACTCCAAGAACGGCGAACCCGAACGCGCGAAAGCACGGGCCAGACTGTCGCTTTGCCGATCGAATGCAGACACCAAGGACGTGTCGAGCGATGCTGCACCTGAAGAAACCAAACGTGCCAACAGATAATTGCGCCAGCCCACATAGAAGACCCCGAACTCGGGGGTCGCCTCCTTGGGGAACTGCGACCAGCATAGTCGCGAATCGATCATCTCATAGGCCCAAAGCGCTTCCCGTTGCGCGTGGGTCCGTAGAGTATCCGCCGCGACAAGTCGCTCGGCCACGCCGCACCAAGCGAGGCCGTACAACGCATAGGTGAACACCCGGCCTTCCGGAAAGAGTTCCTGCATTTCGGCAGCGAGACCGTCCCGAATACGCGGTTCCAAGAACGCGAGCTGTTCTTTCAATGCTGCATCCTCCTCCGCGGAACCAATTGCCGGCGCGCGATGCACCGCGATGTTGATCCACAGCAGCAGCACCGACAGAACACCTGCAACAAGAAAGTGGACGAAGCGCATAGGGTGACAAGCTATGCGCAGGAACCACGTGGTCCTACCTTTCGGCGACCAGCACAAGACCATGGAACCACGTTACTTGCCCACCTGCGCCAGCGCACTGCTCGTCGCAGCTTCCGCGAACGCCCAGATCCTTGTCGACAGCATCCCCTACCCCGGTATCAGCCAAGGGTTCTGGGGAATACATGTGAACGCCGATACGATCTTCCTCGGGGACGATTTTTCCGGCGATGTGTACTTCAGCGATCACGCGGGTACCATCCTCGGACAACAAACGACGGGGTTCGATTTCAACCACGGCATGGTGCGCAAGCCCGGCTCATACTTGATCGCCGAGGACTTCACTACCAACGGCGCGCACTTGTATGAAGTGGACAATGGCGGAGTGCTGCTCAACACATGGACCTTCCCTGATGTGATCGGTGGCAACTCATCGGGCATCGGCGACTTGTGCGCTGACGGGAACGCCGTGTGGTATACCATGTACTACCCCGACTTCAATGTGTTCCCCTTCGCGTACGCCTACAAATGGGTGCCCGGCGATCCCGCACCAATTGATACGGTGCCGCTTCATGGCGAACAGCCATACGGTATCGCTTTGCGTGGTGACACGCTCTTCTATGTCACCGACAACTTGAACGGCGACCAGGAACGCATCTACGCATACGACCTCTCAACGGACCAAGACCTCGGCTGGATCGACCTCCCCGATACGCCGATCGACAATGACCAGCGGCCACAAGGGATGTTCTATGATGGGGAGTTCCTCTACTTGGTCGCGAACAGGCAAGGCGGCAGTGCCTTCGCTTACCAAACGGTGTTCATCTATGCGTTCGACACGAGCGTGGGATTCTCGCATGACGAACAAGCCGACCCATTCACGGTGTTCCCGAACCCGGCCAATGAGCATGTTTCCATTGCGCTGCAAGGGATGGGGAGCTATACGTTGACGGATGCCCAAGGACGCAGCGTGCGCTCAGGCAGTGTTGCCCATCAAGCAGCGATCGATGTGCGGGATCTGGTGCGCGGCGTGTACTTATTGACCGTGGAAACCACTATTGGAAGATCCGTGCAGCGCGTTGCTGTGCAGTGAACATCTGGAACGAACTTCAAGGCACTGACCGGATGACCCCAAGCACGATCAAGCGCCACCCTGCCGCTTCTTGTACTCCGCGTTCAGCTTGTCCATCTTACTCCAGAAGGCAGGTGCGGTACGTCCGTTCAAGTGCTCCACCAACACATCCAGGTGCGTGTGCCAGCCGCCGGATACACCGAGCAGATCGTTCTGGTTGGGCAGGCGGTGGTGCGTGAGGACGAGCAGCACATCGTTGCCCTTAACGCTCAGTTCGAAGACCACTTCCGAGAGCGCATCGGCGCGTGCGCCCCATGTGTAGCCCAGCACATGCGGTGGTTCGCAGCGCGTAATGGTCGCCTTCATGCGGTGGCCGTTCTTGTACTTCTCGGGTGGGTCATCGGGCTTGGCCGTGTCCAAGTTGGTGTGCAGCCAGAAGAGCTCCGCGTCGCCGCCTACATGCAAGTCCATGGCGCCGCTGGCCAGCCACTTGGCGCGTTTCTCCGATTCGGTGAGATAGGCCCATACGCGTTCGATGGGGCCGGGCAGTAAACGTTCGAAGCGGAGGGTGTTCGGTGCGATGACGGTTCCGTACTTGTCCATGTGTCGGGTTGTTTGGTTCGTTGTTGATCAGCGCTTGGCCGCGTCCTCGTCGCGCAGCAGTTTTTCCAAGGCATCCAGGCGCGTTGCCCAGAACGTGCGCGTTTCAGCGATCCACTTCGCCGCCGCATCCAGCGGTTCGGGCCGGTAGCTGAGGTAGTGGTCGCGGCCGACCTTACGGCGCTTCACCAGTTTGGCGCGCTCGAGCACAAGGATGTGCTTGCTGACCGCATTGAGCGACATGCCAAAGGGTTGCGCGACATCCGTTACGCGGGCTTCGCCGGAAGAAAGGCGTCGCAGGATCGCCCGACGCGTTGGATCGGCGAGTGCGGTGAGGGTGCGGTCGAGGGTCTGTGGGGTTGCCATCGGGGGCGAATATATTCAACCATATGGTTGAATATATAATGACGCACGAACTATTTCCCAAGGAGCCGCCGTTCAAGCGACCGCATCCCGCATTGCACTGCGGCCAGACGTATTGGTGTTCAAGCCTTCCGGCCTTGCACCTCAGCTCAATGCACGAACGGGTCCGAGAACCGGGGATCGTTCACGAGCGGAACATCGGTGAGCGTCTTCAGAAAAGCGACCAAGGCCTGCTTCTCGTAAGGCGAGAGACCCATCTGTAAAGGGGTCCCTCCCACCAAGCCCTCCACGGTGAGGCGATCATCGAGGTTGGGGTGCGGCTGTACTCCGCTATTGTAGTGCTCCACCACTTCCTCCAAGGTGTTGAACCGGCCATCGTGCATGTAGGGCGCGGTGAGTTCCGAATTGCGCAGGCTGGGCACCTTGAACATCCCATTGTCCGCTTCGTCCCCCGTGATCTCGCCAAGGCCATTGTCGGCGTACACCGCGTCAAGCCCGTTGTTGCGCGCCTCGCGGTTGTGGAAGTTGGCCGTCATGTGGCAGTGGTTGCACTTAGTGGCTCCGTTGTAGAAGAGGTTCTTGCCGTCGAGTTCCATCGGGGTGAAGTCCGCGAAGGCGTTCGCCTCACCGGCATCGTAGCGCGTGCGGTAGCTGGCAATGGAGCGGATGAACTGCGCAAGCGAACGGGCGATGCGGTCTTCCGTGATACTGTCGTTGCCGAAGGCATTGGTGAACAGCGGACGATAGTGCGGGATCGCTTGCAAGCGGCCGAGCACTTCCGGAAGTGTCATGCCCATTTCCACCGCATCCTGGATCGGCATCAGCACCTGTGCTTCCAACGTTGGTGCACGGAAGTCCCAGAAGTGTTGGCGCGAGTAGAACTGGTTGACGAGGTGCATGGCATTGCGGCGCGTGGGCTGGCCCATGTGCCCCGTGCTCGAAGCGTGCGGATCGGAGAAGCCTCTGTCCTGGTGATGGCAACTACCGCAGCTGGTGGTGCGGTTCGCGCTGAGATTGCGATCGTAGAAGAGCACCCGGCCGAGCGTGGCCCCGGCATCGGTCACCGGATTATCGGCCGGCGTGCTTTCCCAGATCTGTAGCAGGATGTTATCGAAGTGCGCCGGCATCGGCGGCACCGCGTAGCTGTACATCGATTCCGGAAGCACGAGCACGGGTTCCCCCGGTTCCTGTGTCACCGGCACATCCTTGCGGCACGCCGCAAAGGCGAGCACCACTGCCAGCAGCGACCCACCGATCCCTATATGCAAGCGGTTCATCTCAGTTGAACATGATGCCTATACCAACGCCTTCCTCGCCTTGGCCTTTCTCCTCAGCCGCACGAAAAGCCTAACGAAGAAACACAGCACAAGCGCAGCAAGAAAACCCAAAACCATCCGCACTGTGCCGGAGAGGGAATCCGCACCCAATTGACGGACAGCGATCAGCCACTGACCGTCGCGGCGGACCCACACATCCGTTACCTGCACATCGGAACTGATCGGGATCCCTATGCCGGTCGTCACCTTGAAGTCGAGCAATGAACTGACCACCGCGACCTCACCGAACGAGCGCACCTTGATGTTGTGAAACTTGAATCCCTCCCACTTCAGGTTCACGGCGTTGTCGATCCATTCCGCACGTGGAGTGCGCGCGGTATCGCCGGGGACCTCAAGCATGAACTCATCCGCCACAAGCAGTTCCAATGCGGCCCGGTCCTGTTGTTCCACCGCGCTCATCAGCTCGTTGGAGCGAACGACCAGCTCCCGTTCAATGGAAACATCGGACTGCGCGATCGCAAACACCTGAGCTGTGCAAAAGGCCATTGCGAGAAATAACTTGGTCATGTCGGTGCTCTATCCGGGCAAGGTATCAATACGCTTCCCGCCGCAAGGTCCCCAAAGCAGTGACCCCTGCGGGACTTACAGGCATCCCCTTTAACCTTCACCATAATACCCTCTCCTGCCGATCCCGATCGTTGCAAAGCAACGCCCATCGCTGTCATTCTCATCCTCTGGGAGCAAGGGACGCCACAGGCTCAACTCCAATCCCCGGAACAGATAGCTATATGGGATCTCCGGGTCGCTGCGATCGTATTCAGCATCGCGACTGACATACGCGATAACTTCATCGGCTGGTGCATTGAAAATGTCGAGCTCCCCGTAAAGCACGTGTACGATAGGGTCGCTTGATAGCTCAATGAACTCCACGGTCGGCTGGTCACCGCTATAGTAGACTTGGAACGCACTCTTGTGGAATGAGTCCGTCTCATACTTCGCGGTCGACACTTTGCGGAACGGCGTTGACGGCTCAGGCATTGCTCGACGCACCTCGTCGCGGGTCATGCCCAAGAGAACCGGCCCAACTCCAACAAGCGGCTTAATAACGTAATCCGGCATCGCGGAAATGCTTACACAGATCAATACCCCCCACCCCCACCCTGCCCGCGTTCGATCGGGTGCCAAGTGGTCTTCACTTCCTGCGTGTCGAGGATGAAGTAGGGTGATTGGCCTTCCTCCTTCGACCAGTCGGAAACCTTCGGATACACCACGCGCTTCAGGTTGCAAGTGGCTTCGGTCTCCAGCATGGTACGCTCATCCTTGGTAGCGCCATCAACAACGACCGCGTTGATGTCCATGTGCGTCACGAGCGGTTTGAGCAGTTCCTTGCGGTAACCCGTGAGCAGGTTCACCACGCCGCCGGGCAGATCGCTGGTGGCGAGTACTTCGGTGAAGGTGACGGCAGGTAACGGCATGCTTTCGCTGGCGACCACGATGCAGGTGTTGCCGCCTGCGATCACGGGTGCGATCGTCGAGACAAGTCCAAGCAATGCGCTGCCTTCTGGTGCCATGATGCCCACCACGCCGGTGGGTTCCTGCACGCTGAAGTTGAAGTGCGAGCTGTTCGTGGGGTTCACGCTGCTGAACACCGCTTGGTACTTGTCGCACCAACCGGCGTAGTGGATCCAGCGATCGATCGCCGCCGATACGCGTGCCTCGGCATGCTCGCGCGTGCCACCATGCAACATGATCTCGTGCACGAACTGCGCGCGGCGTCCTTCGAGCATCTCACCGATGCGGTAGAGGATCTGCCCGCGGTTGAATGCACTGCGACCGGCCCAGCCGCTCACCGCACCACGCGCGGCGATCACGGCATCGCGCACGTCCTTGCGACTGCTGCGGCAGATGTTCGCCAAGGGTTTGCCATCAGCGCCGTTCACTTGGTAGTAGCGCCCGCTCTCGGTGCGTGGGAACTTGCCGCCGATGAAGATCTTGAAGGTCTTCATCACGGGGAGGCGTTCGCTCTTCTTCGTAGCACCGTTTGTACTATGGCCGTTGAGGGAGGCTTTGACGACGGCGGGCTTGGTGATGGTCTTGCTCATGAGCCAGGTGGCTGTGCGTAGCCAAAGCTACGGCCCACCCGGTTCCACTAGTTCGCCGTGGTGATCTTCAAGTTCGCGAAATCCCCACCTGAGGTATCCGCAACGTAGAACCCGACACGGCCACTGCGCCGCTGCGTCACCTTCTTCACGATCAAGCTCGGTTCCGTGGCTCCGTTGATGTAGGTGGAGATCGTATCGCCTTCCACCACCACCCGCATGTGCACCCACGCACTCGGGTCGGGGGCCGGTTCGATGGAATGCTCATACACCCTGGGAGCGCGTACGCGCAACGTGCGCCACGTGTGCTGCGGCAGCGAGATGTACTGGATCATCCGCATCCGCAACGAATCGGCCGTTGCCTTGAACTGGAAGGGACGGAGATAGATCGCATCGAAGGTGGAATCGTTCGCGCCGTGGAAGGCGATGCCCACGAAGCTGTGCTGTTTCACATCCTCGCCGCGCACATCGAACTCGATCACGCCGTTGGAGAACTCAACGCCCTTCAGCCACGCGACGCCCTCGCCATAGGCCTTGCTCAAGCGGATGCCAGCGTGAGCGGGTTCATCGATAAGGCTTAGGTCCCGGTTGTAGACTTCGAGGTTGCCTTGGTTGACCATAGCGTGCAGGTCGAGCGCATTCTGCGAAAAGGAAGGAAGGCTGAGAAGGAGGAAGACCGTTGCGGTCCCGATGCGGATACTCATCCCACCAAATTGCGTGAACGAACAGCGCCGCTCTGGAATGCTGGGACCATCAGTTGACCTCTGTGTGGATGGATGGGTAGTTCCCATTCCTGATACTTCAAAGAGTATCTTCCGTTCATGAACGATAGTCCCGTCCGAGACCTCACAGAATTGCTGCTTCATCACATGCGGACACGACCTGCGATGTATACCGGCGGATCGATGAACGAACGCAACGCAATGCAAATCCTGCAGACATTCCTTTCAGGTTATGAGCTGTGCTATTTTGTGGAGCGCGGCCCAAAAGGCGACCGATACATCGATATGTTCACCGATTGGATCCACGCGAAAACCGGAGCACCGCAAGGTCCCTTCAGGCTTGGGCCCATCCTCGACGAGTGCAATGACAATCACCTGCATGCACTGAAGAGGTTTTTCGAGTACTTGGAGATCTTCGACCGTGAAGTGCCGTTCAGCGAGTCATACGCTGGAAGGATGAGAACTTGAGCGTCTGGAAAAACCAAGCGACCCTGGGTGCTTCGGTGGCGAGCGCGCTGTCCTGCTCTCTTACATTGGTGCCATCGATCACCACCCCATGTCACGACACGTCACCGGTATCGGCGGATTCTTCTTCCGCTCGGACGACCACAAGGCGCTTGCCAGCTGGTACAACAAGCACTTCGGCATCAACGACCAAGAGAACGGCTGGATCTGGCAGCAGGATGCCGGCCCCACGGTGTTCTCTCCGTTCAAGCGCGACAGCGACTACTTCGACAGCAAGCAACAGTTCATGCTGAACCTGCGCGTGCAGGACATCGATGGCCTGCTGAAGAAGCTCGAGGCCGATGGTGTGCGCGTCGATCCCAAGCGACAGGATGAGGATTACGGCCGCTTCGCGTGGGTCTACGATCCGGAAGGGAACAAGATCGAATTGTGGGAGCCGAAGTAGTGGATGACTAGTTTCGGAAAACAATGCGGCTCCTGACTTCAACCCTTTTGTTCGCCCTTCTCACGATTTCGGGTTGTGAATCGCATGAGCAGGCACAGAAGGAAGAATCGTTGGTAGTAACCGACACAGTGCCGGAAACCCCAGTGGTTAACGAAGTGACCGAAATGAAACCTATTCCAAACACGGACGATACGCCGGTCATGCGAACAGACTTTTCCAATCGCGCAGCTTGGGAAGCGATTTGTAAGGCTGTCCAAAAGCCAAGCCCTGAAGGATTTGAGGCGTATGTCACGTTCATCGATGATCGTGCTTTCGAAGGAATGACGAAGCAGCAGTTGCTCGCTTCCATTCCAAATGATTATCCTCATACGTTCATCATAATCGTTGATCAAAAGGCCACTGCAGAGGCCGAACATCCTCTATTGATCGTGAATCTGTACGGTGACCCGAGCGCGGACCCGGGAGCGGAATTTCGTGCCGTGTCATCGGTGATTCAGGATATACAGAATAACCTGTCCATCGCGAACATGGACTTCGTCGATTTTTCTGGCGCCGTTGATGGAGGTGGAGTGTTCCGGGGCTTCAGATAGTTGGGGCTATTAGTAAAAGATCTACCCCAATGAGAAAGATCCGAATGATGGAACACATCTCGCTGGACGGCGTGATCGCGCCGCCCGGTGATGATGATTACGCCAACGGCGGATGGACGGCGGCGTACCGAAGTCCGGAAGGGGCAGCGGCCGTTGCCGAGGCACAGGGCGAGAGCTTCGACCTGTTGCTGGGGCGCAAGACCTACGATCTCTGGTCCGGTCACTGGCCCAAAATGAGCGGCGGTCCGTTCGCGGATAAGATCAACACCGCGACGAAGTACATCGTTACCCACCGACCGGAAAGCTTGGAATGGGGACCGCTCGGAGACTTGGGCAAGGATGCGATGGAAGGCATCCGCCGCCTCAAATCACAGGACGGCCCTGACCTGCTGATCTGGGGAAGTGCGTCGGTGACTTCCGTTCTGCTCCAGCAGGGGTTGGTGGATGTGTTGGTGCTTATCGTCTATCCGATCCTGCTGGGCAAGGGCAAGCGCTGCTTCTCGGACAGCATGGACCCGCGCGAGTTCGTTTTCGTCAGTTCGAAGGCGATGCCGACGGGGTTGTTGCTGAACACATATCGACATGTTGGAGCGCTGCGAAAGCCATGATCGTTGAAGCTGCCGTGACCAGCCAATGATCCTTGGCCGCGTGATCGGGCCATGCCTTACTTTCGAGGCATGAAGGAGATCATCTTCATCGTTGACGAGTCGCCGGAAGGTGGCTATGATGCCCGAGCCTTGGATCATTCCATCTTCACGGATGGTGACGATCTGGAGCAACTTAAGGCGAACGTGAAGGACGCCGTGGCCACACACTTCGATGCGGCAGAAATGCCCAAAGTGATCCGCCTTCACATGGTGAAGGAGATCGTGATCGCGGCATGAGGATCCCGCGTGACCTCACGGGCAAGGAGCTGATCAAGGCGCTGGGTAAACTTGAGTACGAAGTGACCCGACAGAGCGGAAGCCACATCCGCCTGACCACATCGCGAAACGGCACGCACCACATCACCATTCCGGACCACCGGCCGATCAAGGTCGGAACGCTTTCGGGCATACTGGGCGATATCGCTGCTCATCACCAGATGACACGCGATGAACTTCTGACCCTGCTGTTCTAAGCCGACGCTGCCATGATCGTTAGCACAGAGGTGACGTCCATGCAAAGACCGAACGGATCATCATGAATACAAGCAATGAGCTTGCCCGGCCTTTCCTCCCAGCAAAGGACTTCGGACTATCCAAGCGCTTCTATGAGGCATTGGGATTTGCCAAAGTGCTGGACTCTGATGAAGTGGTGATCTTCCGGATCGGAGCGAGCAGTTTTCTCCTTCAACGGCATTACCAGAAAGAATGGGCCGAGAACTTCATGATGCAGCTCATGGTCGACGATCTCGACGCGTGGTGGACCCACATTTCCTCACTGGATCTCCCCGGAACATTCGGAGTGCCAGCGCCGAAAGCACCGGCACTGCAGCCTTGGGGCTTGCGGATCGCTTACGTTGTCGACCCGGCCGGGGTGCTTTGGCACGTCGCGCAACGCCGACCCAATGTTGATCATGACCAATAAAAGGAGAGCGGGTACGCCTATCAACTCGCACTGGCCCGAATGATCGTCGAAGCGCATCTCACCATCAACGCATCCAAGGCCGCGGTCTGGGCCGCGACCACGGACATCGCGAACCTTGCGCAGCTCCTCAGTGGCGTCGAAAAGATCGAAGTGGTGCATAAGCCCGCGACAGGTCTCCTCGGTCTGCGTTGGCGCGAGACCCGCATCCTTTTCGGCAAGCCAGCCACCGTGGAGAAGTGGATCACGGAGGCGAAGGAGAACGAATACTACACCACCCGCGCAGAAGACAGTGGCTTCGTGTTCATCACCACCAACCGCATCTCCGGAAGCGATGGCAGCGTCACGCTCACCGGCATTCATGAAACCCAGCCGCAAGGGTTCGCTGCACGATTGAAGTCACTGCCGATGGTCTTCTTCAAGGGCGTGATCAAGAAGGCGATCCTGCAGGACCTGAATGACATTAAGAAAGATGTTGAGCTGGGGCGCGGCGCATATACCGAGCGTCTCACTATTCCGCACATGGACCATGAGATTGTTCTAACTGCTGAGTCGCCTTACGCCTACGGTTCCGCGGATAGTCCCACTCCGTTAGTGGAGGAGTACTTCCTAGGGGAAGACGGTTACCTTCCATCATCGCGACATCGAATCACCGTCCGCTCTGGTGACACTATCCTTGCTTCCCGCGTTCTTCTGGCTAGTGGCGGGGCAAGCGGAGTTCACGAGCACTCAGCGTTTGTTCGCGACAATACTTGCTTCGTCGCGGTTGGGCCGTTTGTATGCGCTTTGGAGCTTCCGATGCTGCGGTTGCTATGGCACACTTGCACAGACACAGCGACGTGCTTCGGAGTTTATGACGCACCAGGCTATCAGAGCATCATTTCGCACGGTGAGTTTCAGATTGCGAGACTCAGTTACTCAGGCCAGTTGCTCTGGTCAGAGAGCGGCAAAGAAATTTTCACTGAGGGCTTCGAGCTTCACCAACACCATGCGGAGGCGATCGATTTCGATGGCACGCGCTACAGATTCGAACTCGAGACGGGTCACTCCAACATTGTTGCGGCCTAACCATACGCTGCGGCGAACCCGACAAGAGCACTAGTTAACCCGCCCAACCCCGGAGCGCCATGCGGCCCCTTCGCTTCTCCATCAACGTCACCCTGGACGGCTGCTACGATCACACAGTGGGGATCGCGGACGCGGACCTGCACCGCAACGCGGAGGCGTACATCGCCGGGTGCGATGCCATGCTGTTGGGTCGCGTCACCTACAAGATGATGGAGGAAGCGTGGCGCTTGCCACCGAGCGGAGTGTGGCCGGAGTGGATGCCGCCGTGGATGCATCCGTTCGCCCGCACGATGGACGCGGCGAAGAAATACCTCGTGTCAAGCACTGTGGACACCGCAGAGTGGAACACCGAAATGGTGCGCGGCGATCTGGCCCCCTTCGTTCAAAACCTCAAGCAGCAGCCGGGCAAGGGCATCGGTGTGGGCGGCGTGCAACTCGCCATGGCCTTGACGGAACTGGAGCTTATCGATGAGGACCAGATCGTGGTACATCCGCGGATCGTTGGTCGCGGACCCACCTTGTTCGCGGGACTTTCCAAGATGGTTGACCTGAAGCTCGTGGGCCGGGAGGAGTTCGGCTCGGGGGCGGTGGCGATGAGGTATGAGGTGAGGAGATAACTCACCGCTCCAAGTCCTAAGGAAGGTCCTTCAACAGTTCCGCGAAGAGCGCCTTTCGCTCCTTGCTCGTCAGGGCCTTGCGCGTTTTGCTCACGAACGATGAAGGTGCTGCTGTTCGCGGGTCATGCTTCGCGCTCCAGAGGATCATTTCGAGCATCACCGGCAGGAGGTCCTTGCCGCGCGGCGTGAGCGAGTAGTACCACGGATTGCCACGGCCTTCTCCAGCGGTGGCCGTAATGATGCCCGTGGTTTCCAATTTCTTCAGGCGATCCGCGAGCACGGCCGTCGCGATGCCCTCCCCGCCTTCGAGGAACTCGCGGTACTGCCGCTTGCCCTTGAAGAGCAGGTCGCGGATGATCAACAAGGTCCACCGGTCGCCAAAGTGGTTCAGCCCGAAGGCGATGGGGCAATGTGTTCCGTGCTCCATTCAGCGAAGATCCTTCCGGCGTTTGTTCCTGTCGACCAGCATTCCATCGGTTCCTTGCACGGTGCGAAAGTAGCACGTTCGAACGTTATACTTTCTTTTCCGAAGTATTTGATCACCTTTGTCCCATGACCACCCTGCAGAACCGGATCACCGTTAACGCCCGTGTAGAAGAGCTGTGGAAGGTCCTTTCCGACCTGGAAGAACTGGACAAGTACGACCCTACGGTGAAGAAGGCCACCATCATCTCCTCCCAACGGACCGGGTTGGACGCGAAGCGCAAAGTGCTGATGCGCGACGGCAAGAACTGGTTCGAGGAGAAGATCACCGAATTCGAACCCGGCCGGTCGCTGTGCTACCAACTGACGGATTGCTCCTTCCCTATCAAAGGGCTCCGCCACAGTTACTGCTTCAAGCCAACGCCCTCAGGGACCGAAGTGGAGCAGGTGATGGAATACACGGTGAAGTTCGGCCTCTTAGGCAAAGTGCTGGACCGCCTGATGATCCGCAAGCAAACCTCTGCGGGCATCCAGAAGTTCTTCGCCGGGCTCAAGGCCCATGTGGAGCGGAAAGCCTGAGGAACCGAGCCACCGACGAGAAGCACACAACAACTCCCCAACCTTCGATCACCCAAACCGAAAACCCAACATCCCATGAACAGCAAGACCAACAGCCTCAACTGGTTCGAGATACCGGCCAAAGACATCAAACGCGCGAAGAAGTTCTACGAGACCGTGTTCAACATCACCATGGAGGAAATGGAGATGGGGCCGATGAAGGCGGCCATGTTCCCTATGGAAGGCGGAAGTGGCAAAGCCAACGGCTGCATCAGCCAGAGCCCCATGCACACGCCGAGCATGACCGGCTGTGTGATCTACCTGAACGCCGATCCCGACCTGAGCGATGCATTGGGCCGCGTGGAGAAGGCCGGCGGAAAAGTGACCATGCCCAAGACCGGCATCGGCCCCAACGGCTTCATGGCCTTCTTCGTGGACACCGAAGGGAACCAGATGGCGATGCACTCCAACAAGTGATCGCGGCCTTGCCCGATGTGGATCAATCTGCGGGCTTCAGCTCCACGTAGCGCGTAAGGCGCGTGGTGAGCTCTTCGCTGTTCCACTGGTACATGGTCGAAGTGTCCGTTCGCACCACGTGGTCCGTGTCGAACAGCAGGCGAACGGTTCGCGCCGGTTTTGCGGTCTCTGCGCTGTCCAAGTGGACTTCGGTGTAAAGGAAACCACCGACCGAGGGCTCGATCGTCGCGTAGAGCGGACCGAGTTCCTTTTGCACGAACGAGTACACGCCATTGACTTCCACACGATCGAACACCTCTTTGCGGCCCCAGCATTTGCGGATGCTCCTCATGTCCACGTCGTAGTAGAACTCGTAGTCGTCCGGCGTGCTCGTGCAGTGCCATACGAGCCATGGTTTTCCGAAGAGCAAGGTGCTGTCCGTGACGATGGGCTGGTAGATCTCCACGACCTCCTTGGGCCAGCCGTCCGGTGGCCGCACAGATCCTATCCGGCCTGGGAACTGTGCATGCACGCCTGTGCCAATCGCGAACGCGCACAGGAGACCGAGGATGTTCCCGCCACGCATCATGGAGTCCTTTCAACTGCAGCTTCGCGCGTCATCGTGAAGAAATGCTGGCAACCGTTCTCAAAGGGTGCGCGCCGTAGGACCAGTTCGGTTTCGGTATGACTGGCGATACTCAACGTATCCGTGCCCCACAAGTTGGTTACGAGCAGGAGGCTGTCCAGCTTCACGTAGGTGTCGTGCGCGGTGATGTCGGCGCCGATGCCGGACCCGTGCACGTTGGTGCATTGGCCATCCGCGCTCAGATCCAGTGAGATCGTGAGCGGACCATAGTTCCCCGGCAGCATGCCCGGGTGCGGACACTTCACGGTCATCAGCCCCGACCATTTGCCTACGATGGAGGGTGGGGAGCCAGAGCACCCTGCGAACCCGATGATCATGAACGCGGCGACGAGGATGGAAACGGAGGGGGACCGCATCGCCTACTTCCTCAGGATCTTCTCCATGGCCCTGCCCTTGGCCAGTTCATCCACCAGCTTGTCCAGGTAGCGGAGCTTTTGCATCAGCGGGTCCTCGATGTCCTCCACGCGGTAACCGCAGATCACACCGGTGATCATGCCCACGTTCGGGTGCAATTTGGGCGCCTTTGCGAAGAAGGTCTCGAAGTCGGTCTTGTCGGCGATCACTTTGGCGAGCCCCTTCTCGGTGTAGCCGGTCAACCAGCGGATCACGGTGTGCAACTCCTCCTTCGTGCGGCCCTTCTTTTCCACCTTGGTCACGTAGTGCGGGTAGACACTCGCGAAGGCCATGCGGTAGACGCGTTCGTTGTTGGCTCCGGGTTTCATCGTTCAGCAATGTTGGGGACCATCACAACAGCGACCGAGATCACGACCGTGGACGATGAGGCGGGGCATGGTGAACGTGTTGACCGTCCAAAACTACGTGCCTCAATTGGAGCGATCGCAAATAGGAAGGACCGCCATCGCGCGGTCCTTCCCATCGTCCATGTTCGAGGTCACTTCATCTTGTTGAACATGTACCGCGCGATCTTCCAAGTGCCGTTGTTGCGGTGCAGTACGAACAGCTCCCGGTTCTCTTCGGGAACGCTTTGCCCCGTGGCGTGGATCAACGTGGTGCCGCGCGAGCTGGTGCGGGCGAACGCATGGTCGCCGTCCACTTCGATCTCGTCGATGAAGAACTCGATGTTCAACTTGATCATCGAGAAGACACCGGCGTAGGCGTCCTTCACCTGTTCCGTGCCCACCGCTGTCGGGAAGCCTGTTGGCATGAAGACACCGTCCGGGGTGTAGAGCGGCATCACCTGGTCCACGCTGGAGGCGTTGAGGGCGTCGCGGTAGGCGAAGAGCAGGCTTTTGATCGCTGCTTGGTCGTTGGATGTGTTCATGGATGCGGTGTTGTTGTGGTTCGTGGTGGTTTGCTCGTTGGGCGCTTGGCAGCCCATGAGCATGACCACCGATAGCGCGAGGAGGACGTTGTGCTTCATGACCTGTTCGTTGACGGGACAAAGGTTTCCCGCACGGCACGCATGCCGCCATGGAGCGCATCAAGAAATGACCTTGATCCAGATCAAGGTTTCAGCGCTTGCTCGTCTTCGCCCGCAGGCGGCTGAGGAACTCCGGCGTTACGCCGAGGTAGGAGGCGACATGCACATTGGGCACACGGGCCGCTAGGCCCGGATGGTGCTGAACGAAATGCGCGTACCGCTGTTCCGCGTTGGAGGCATTGCGGCGAAGCAGCCGCTGTTGCAGTTCCACGAACAGGTCCTCGATGATCACCCGGAAGTTGCGGTCGAACTTGGGGTGCTGGGTATACAGATGAAGCAGGTCGGCGTGTTCGATGCACACGACCACACACGCCTCCAGTGCCTCGATGAAGAGGCTGCTCGGCTTCTCCGTGTGGAAGCTTCCGATATCCACGATCCACTCGTTCTCCTGGGCGAACTGCAGGTTGTGCTCCACCCCTTTCTCGTCCACCTCGTACATGCGCATGCAACCTTCCACCACATAGGTGTAGGACCGGCATACCTCGCCCTCCTGCAGGATGAAGCCGCGCTTCTTCAACCGCCGCACGCGGCTGCGCTCTTTCAAGGCCGTTCGCTCGGCCTCGTCCAAGGCCAGATAGCGATCGAAATGCGCGCAAAGGGCTTGTTGTGGATCGGCCATTAGGACTGTGCCTTGGCGACGGCGAGCGAGATTGTGAAGCCGTGGACAATGAGGCGGGGCATGATGCGGTATTGCGACAAGGTTAGACATGGCCCGGATAGACGCTCGTGAAGGCCGTACGGTAAACGCGTTGGTTGTTGGCTCCTGGTTTCATTGGACTTCAAAGTTGGGTGCCTCCGGGAGTGACGATGCTCGAGTCGTCGTGGCACTTCGCCACCACAACACCACCAGTTCACCACCACTTCACCACTAATCCGACCTATCAACAGTTTGGGGTCATGTAACTAGTCCCTCCCCAGAACTCTACGCCTCCGGCCATCCGCCTGTCTATCAGCCGGATGCGCATGTAACTGGGAGTCCTGAATGGAATGAGTAGTCGGATAGCATTTGTGTTGATAACTGCTCCAATGCATCTCTGTCTTATGTAACTATTTTTGGTCACAAGGCAACCAATGCGGCTCTATCGCCTGTCCTTCAGCGCATTGAACATGTAACTCAAAGCCCGATCATGGCCTCAGTATGGCATCACCACGCCTTAGCCGCCTTGGAGCGCAGCCTGTTTCCAGTGCCGAGTGAACGGAACGACATGGACTGGAAGTCTGCCCTTTCCGAGAACGGCGATAAGCTATCGCAGCACCTCTCGGCCTTCAGCAACTTGGAAGGTGGAGGCTTCATGGCCTTCGGTATTTCGAATGAAGGCGAACCAGCTCCTTTGTCCCGAGAGGACATGGAACAGGTCGTGCAACGTCTCGGTCAGATAGCCCGGAATGGAGTTGAACCTCCTGTGGAATTGGACCATACCATCAGCGAACATCGCGGAGCGCCGGTGCTCTTCATCAAGATCCCGGAACATTCGGCGAGGCCGGTGCACTTGCGCGGGAAAGGTGTCGAGTACAGCTATATCCGGTCGGCAGGGCAAACCGTGAAGATGAGTCGACAGGAGATCACACGGGCCATTCAAACCTCATCCGGAGACCGGTTCGAAGAACGGCCCGTTCTATACGACCTGAAGGATGAAGATGTCTTCGACCTCCTCGATCACGATAGCTATTTCCGGTTACAGGGAACACGTCAACCTGAAGCTCGCAAAGCGGTTCTGCAAGCACTGGAGCAAGACAACATAGTGCAAACGGGATCGAACGGCTGGACTATCACCAACCTCGGCGCCTTGCTCTTTGCACGCGACATAGCACGCTTCGAACCCCTCAAGCGGAAAATGGTGCGCTTGGTGGTGTACAACGGTGTCAAACGCTCACGTACTGAAAGCAAGGAGATCATCGGAACGCGAGGCTATGCTTCGGGTTTCGCCGGCCTGGTGAAATACGTACACGACCTCTTACCACCGAACGAGGTGATCCGAAGTGCGCTTCGCGAGGAACGCAAGCTGTATCCCGAGGTCGCTATCCGCGAGTTCGTTGCGAACGCCTTGATCCACCAAGACCTCGAACTCACTGGCAGCAGCGTGATCATCGAAGTGTTCACCGACCGTATCGAGATCACCAATCCGGGCAGGCCACTTGTGGACCCAGAGCGCTTCATCGATTCCGCCCCGCGCTCGCGCAATGAGGCCATGGCCTCGCTCATGCGACGGATGCGCATCTGCGAAGAACGCGGCAGCGGAGTGGACCTGGCCATCGAAGCGATCGAAGAACACCAACTCCCAGCACCGAAGTTTCAGCGCGAGGACGATCACATGCGGGTGACGCTTTATGCACCAACGCCCACAGGACGAATGCGCAAGGAAGATCGTATCCGAGCCATCTACCAGCACGCCTGCTTGCTCTACGTGAACAACCAGGAGATGACGAACGCCTCGTTGCGCAAACGGTTCAACATTTCGGAGAAGAACCACCCAATGGCGTCGCGCTACATCACGGAGGCGATGGAAGCCGGTGCCATTGTGCCTAGTGATCCTGAAAGCGTGTCGAAGCGAAACGCTTCCTACATACCCAGTTGGGCGAGATGAACAATGACGAGCTACTTCAATCCATCGATCGCATTCGAGCGATGATGATCGACGTAGCTACCGGCGGTCGCCCCATCAATGATGTCAACGACGGGTATCGCGCGCTCTACGCGAGAGTAGCAGCCTCTCTCGGAAGAAAGGGGATACCGAACACTCTCCCATACGGTGACCTCTGGGAGTGGTATGGGAGATGGAAGAATGGGGACATGTCAACATACCAATCGCGGCGTGAATTCGTGAACCGCTTCATCGAGCCCTTGCTCAGCGTCATTAGAACAGGACATGCTGAACCATACTTACCAACCGGTTGGACGCGCGTTGATCGTGTGGTCGGTGAGCTACGCGATTGGCTCGCCTCTGCTTCGACCGAAGAGCAGTTCCAGGCTGTCGGCTTATTCGGAAGGGAAGTGCTCATTTCGGTAGCGCAGGCAGTGTTCGTTCCGGAACGACATCCAACAGAAGACGGGGTTCCACCAAGTGATACAGATGCGAATCGGATGCTCAGCGCCTATTTCACGACCGAGCTACAGGGAGGAAACAACGAAGAGATCCGCAGCCATGCGCGGTCGGCGCTGAAGCTTGCCGTGGCGCTCCAACATCGCCGCACTGCCAGCTTCAGAGATGCGGCGATGTGTGTTGAAGCGACAACCGCAGTTGTCAATCTCGTTGCCATACTCTCAGGAAGAAGAGACCCAGTGCCGTGAAGTAGATATACCCTCACGTCCCGCTGGATTGCCCTTGAACGACGAGACGCAGAAGCGATTTCGTCGTTCAATTTCCGCCCCTTGGATTTCGCGTGAGGGATTGAAGCGAAAAGCCCGCAAGCGAGGAGGAACGACGAGTGCGGACTTGCAGCGGAAAGCCGGACCCCGAGGCTTTGCGAGGGGGCACGCCCAAACCACTCAACTCAAATTCAAGTACGCGCTCAAGCCGTGCAAGCCGCCTTCGCGGCCGTAGCCGCTTTCCTTGTAGCCGCCGAAGGGTGAGGTGGGATCGAACTTGTTGTAGGTGTTGGCCCAGATGACGCCCGCGCGCAATTTGCTGGTGAGGTTGAAGATCTTGCTGCCCTTGTCCGTCCACACGCCGGCGCTGAGGCCGTAGAGCGTGTTGTTGGCTTTCTGGATCACCTCGTCCACGGTGCGGAAGGTCTGCACGGCGAGCACGGGGCCGAAGATCTCCTCCTGCGCGATGCGCGCGCTCTGCGCCACGTTGAGGAAGAGCGTGGGGCGGCACCAGAAGCCTTTGCTGGGCAGCTCGCACGCGGGCTGGTACATCTCCGCGCCGTCGGCCACGCCCACCTTGAGGTATTTGTTGATGGTGCCGAGCTGCTCCCTGCTGTTGATGGCGCCGATGTCGGTGTTCTTGTCGAGCGGATCGCCCACGACGAGCGAGCGCATGCGGTGCTTGAGTTTTTTGATGACTTCGTCGTGCACGCCTTCTTCCACGAAAAGGCGGCTGCCGGCGCAGCACACGTGGCCCTGGTTGAAGTAGATGCCGTTGATGATGCCTTCGACGGCCTGGTCGATGGTGGCGTCGGCGAAGATGATGTTGGCCGCTTTGCCGCCGAGTTCGAGCGTGGCCTTTTTGCCGGTGCCTGCGATGCTCTTCTGGATGAGCTTGCCCACGCCGGTGCTGCCGGTGAAGGCGATCTTGTCGATGCCCGGATGGTTGACGAGCGCCGCGCCCGTGGCCCCCGCACCGGTAATTATGTTCACGACGCCATCGGGCAGTTCGGCTTCCTGGATGAGCTCGGCGAGCAGCAGGGAGGTGAGCGGTGTGGTCTCGGCGGGTTTCAGCACCACGGTGTTGCCGCAGGCGAGCGCGGGCGCGATCTTCCACGCGGCCATGAGCAGCGGGAAGTTCCACGGGATGATCTGCCCGGCGACGCCCAATGCGCTGGGTGTTTTTCCGGGGAAGGCGTAGCCGAGCTTGTCGGCCCAACCGGCGTAGTAGAAGAAGTGCGCGGCGGCGAGCGGCACGTCCACGTCGCGACTTTCACGGATGGCCTTGCCGCCGTCCATGCTCTCGACCACGGCGAACTGGCGGGCTTTCTCCTGCAGCAGGCGCGCGATGCGGTAGATGTATTTGGCGCGTTCGGCGGCGGGCATCTTCGACCACACGTTGTCGTAGGCCTTGCGCGCGGCCTTCACGGCGGCGTCCACGTCGGTAGCGTTCGCCTCGGCGATGCGCGCGATCTTCTGCTCGTTGGCAGGGTTGATGGTGTCGAAGTAGTTGCCGCTTTTCGGTGCCGTCCACTTGCCGCCGATGAAGAGCTCGTATTGGGACTTCAGGGTGAAGTGGTCCTTGGATTCGGGGGCTGGTGCCAAAGGCCAGCTGATCGTGTTCTTCTTTGCCATGTTCAGCGAAACTAAGGTTCAAGGTCTCCTCCGCACTGGACCATATCCGCAGAGACCTTGCATCATTCGTGTGCCCGGATAATGGTTGAAAAGGGCATCGACAAGCCGCTCTTCGTTCCGGGCATCCTGACCAGAGTAGTTGCATCTCCGTTCGTGGTGCATGATCACATTGCCCAATAGAAGGAAGGTCGACCCCGCTTTGCTGAATATCCTTTCCGCCTCCATCGCACGTTGACGTTCCTTCTCAGTATCCTCGGTCCGAAGTGTTCCACTAACAGTCAGTGCCTCAACACGGGCAAAGGCCGAGTCAGCTGCACCGCTCGATCGGTACTCTAAGAACCCGAATGTCAAATACTCGAAGTAGTTCTCGGCCTCAGCATGATCGAACATCAGCAAGTGGTAAGGACGGGCCATGCTCAATTTAACCGTTTGTGTATCCAGCGAATGACCGACCAAGCGATAGATCGAATCGATCATTGAAACCACCACACGGACATTCGTTCGTGGCAATGCCACAGAAGCGGCAGGGGCCGGAAAGGAAACCTCTAGTGCGATCGTATCCAAGGTCACGCGCTGTTGCTCAGGCAGCTTGTCCTGCGGGGTCGAGCATGAACAGATCCCAACAAGGAAACAGATGCTCCCGGCAAGGGGCCAGGAGATGGTCTTCTTTGCCATGCGTCTTCGTCCCGACTTGGCGGGGGTGAGCGAAGATAGAGGGGGCTGCGCTGTAACTTGGCAGCACCATGAGACACTACTTGGTGAGCATTATCGATCCAGGCAAGGAGAAACTTGTCACCGATATCCTGCACGAGATCGAGGGGGTTGAGGTGGAGCGTATTCCGAAACCGGCCAAAGCGAATGGTCAGCCGAAGAGCAAGGCTAAGAAGCGAGTGTACACAGTGAAAGAAAAGCGCTTCATGGCTGAACTCACCCAGGCCGTTCAGGAAGTGAAGGACCATGTTTCCGGCAAGAAGAAACTCCAATCCGCCAGAGAGTTCCTGAATGAACTATAGCGTAAGCGTCACACGCACCTTCAATGTGAAGGCGAAGCGCCTGATCAAGAAGTATGATTCGCTGAAGCAGGAGATCAATGCGCTGGTGGCATCGCTCGCGCAGGATCCCGAACAAGGCACGTCCATAGGCAAGCATTGTTTCAAGGTCCGGTTGGCTATCAAATCAAAAGGCGCGGGCAAGTCTGGCGGGGCGCGCGTGATCACATGCGTGTTCCATGTGGTGAAAGAGGTGCATCTCTTGACCATCTATGACAAAGCCGAACAGGGTTCCGTTTCCAAGGCGGAACTCGACGGCCTGTTGAAGGAGCTTCCCCGGTGATATTGCCCGTGAGCAAGACCGTGGATCATGCCCATCCGCCCGAACCCCTTTGCTCCGGTGACATGGCTCACCACCAGCGGATCCGCTGAGGCCACCTCACAAGACGACGACTTCGTTGCTGAAACCGAAGATGGCTACCTGCTGCGTGTGGAGCAGATGGATCGCAAACGCTGGTGGTGGCAGGTGTACGGCCCGGACCGCGAAGAGGTCGTGGAGTCGCCGTGGATGATGACCACGAAGGAGGATGCGTTCACGATCGCCGAGACGGTGTACATGGTGCATTGAGCGCAATGATCGCGCTGCGATCCGATCGTCCAGTCGCTTCAGAAGTCGTCAGCGCATGGCGCAACTTTGCCGTGTGCACATCCTTGAAGGCCTGGGCTGGGGCTTGGCCACCGCGCTGTTGCTGGGTCCCGTATTCTTCACGCTGCTGCGGGCCGCTTTGGCGCATGGGTTCAAAGGCGGTGCGCTGGTGGCATTGGGCATCATCGTTTCCGATGTACTGGCCTTGCTCATCTGCGCCATCGGCGCGCGCGCGGTGTTCGGCGGGGCGGTGAACGGGCAGGTGCTCGCGCTCGTTGGAGGCGTCGTGTTGTTCGCGCTCGGTCTGTTCTATTTGCTGAAGAGGCCGCGCACCGGCACTCCACAGTCTGCGTTGCGCAAACGCGATGCACTGGGCTTGTTCACCAGCGGCTTCCTCGTCAATTTCGTTAACCCGTTCGTCTTCGCGGTGTGGGCGGGACTAGTCCTGCACGCCACCAACGCATACGGTAACGCGGGCGATAGGACCTGGTTCTTCATAGCCGCGCTCTCGGCTATCCTCCTGAGCGACTTACTGAAGGCTTGGCTGGCACCGCGGCTGGCGCGCTTGCTCTCGGAGAAGGTGATGAAAGGGGTGTACCGTGCGATAGCTGTTGTGCTCTTGCTGTCAAGCGTGCGCTTGTTCTGGATCGCCGGATCGGGATGAGGAGTTGGGGAGGCGAATAGATTTGACGCTTCACCTAACACCCCCCAACATGCAGGTCAATTGGCTCGTTCAACTTCTAGCGGCACTGGTGCCCATGATCGTCGGCTTCATCTGGTACAACCCCAAGGTCTTCGGCAACGCGTGGATGAAGGCCGCTGGCATGACCGATGAGAAAGTGAAGGGCGGCAACATGCCATTGATCTTCGGCGTGAGCTTCGTAATGGCGTTCCTGTTGGGGCTGGCCTACAAGGTCCTCGCGGACCACGGAACCATGTTCGCCGCGTTCTTCAGGCCGGTGATCGAGCATGGTGCGGGCATCGATTCCGCATCCGCGTTCGGAACGGAACTGAAAGGACATATCGACGCATACGTTGCCCGCTATAGCAGCTGGACCCACGGCCTGGCACATAGCATGGTCATCTCCATCGTTCTGATCCTGCCCATCATCGTCACCAACGCGCTCTTCGAGCGCAAGTCGTTCAAGTACATCATGGTGAACTTCGGCTATTGGGCTGTTACGCTCGCCCTTATGTTCATGGTGGTGGCGCAGTTCAGCTAGGGAATGCAGTGAAAGTGTGAGAGGGTCGATCCGCTCTCTTTCAACCTCTCACTCTCCCTTTACCCGGACCCACAACTCCTCCATCAGGGTGCCGATGTCTTCGCCGTTCGGCGGCCCCGGCGGGATCAGTTCCACCCGCAGTGCGTGCGACGCATCCTCGGGATCATTCTTCTTAGTGATGAGCGCGCTGAAGTCCGCCGGTGGTGCACTGGCGGTCGTCGTTTCATCCGGCCGTGTATCCAACGCCTCGGGAATGAGCAGGTAGGAGAACACGAACGGTTTGTCGGGCCCGGGCTCGCCCATCTGTCCGAAGCGCAGATCGCTGAACACGATGGTATCACCCTGTAGCCGAACAACGAAGTTGTGATCGGCGAGCACTTGAAGCCGGCGCACCTTCTCGTGATCCGCCCATGGCCCCAGAGCCTCCAAGCCCTTGTCCACGCGTACGAATTCCACTTCGGGCTTGGTGTCCAGCAGGGAGTGGTAGCCGAGCAGGTAGTGATCGCCAGCGTCCACGTTCACCGTCCAGAGAATACTGTTGAAGGGTGTGGGCCGTGTGGAGAAGTCGGTGTGTGCAATGTGCTGACGTTCCAGCGATGCCGCGATGGCGCCGATGGCGATGCGTTTGCACACGATGGTGAAAACCATGTACGCCGAGCTGATGCCAATGCCCAGCCAGTTCACCCACCGGCGACGGGCGCTGTCGCGCCGCATGAACATCACTGCGCCCACGCAGATCATGAAGGGCACGGTGTACAGCGGGTCCACCACGAAGATGTTGTTGTAGCTCATCTTCCATGGAAGCGGCCACAGGAATTGGGTTCCCCAGGTGGTGTGCAGATCGAGCAAGGGATGCGTGACCAAGCTCCAGAAGAAAAGCCAACCCCACTGCTTGGCAGTGGCGTTGTCCTCATTCCGCTTTCGGCGGAAGATGAGCACGATGATGCCGGCCGTGATGGTCAGGAGGAGACCGCGTACCAGCCAGCTCTCCGCGCTTTGCACGAAGGTGAGCGCGACCAACAACGTGAAAACGGAAAGGAGCGACGCCGCGTGGCGCTTAAGCCAATAGGCCAATAGCGGCGCCATCGCAACGCTGAAGAAGAGCGAATGCGTAATGCCGCGGTGCAATTCGTTGGCGCGAAGGGGATCGAAGAGCGAGCGGGCCAGTACGTCGAGGTCGGGAATGGTGCCCGCAATAGCACCCCAGAGGATGGCTTTGTTCCCGACTTTCCTGCCCAACACCACTTCGCCGCAAGCAGCTCCCAGAACGATCTGCGTCAGCGAGTCCATGTCAGGCCGTAGCGCGCTTGAACGGGTTGCGCAGTTCGAACTCCGCCGGTTGCACACTGCGCAGCAACGGACCGATCAGCTTGTTGGCCATGGCGTTGCGGTGGCGCACGAGGAAGTACATGTCCTCCGGTACCGCGCCCAGGTTGCTCTTCGCCTGCTCGGCTGTGCGCCCGAAAATGATGCTTGAGGCCTTGTGCTGGATGCCGCAGACCAGGTGGTCCACCAGCATGCGTTGGTAAACGGCGTGGCGCTCGTTGTGCTCGTGGTCCAAGCCCACGTAATGCGCATCGAGGGTGCTGCCATGAAGGAACGCCGAGCTGAACCCGATGATCGCGCCGTTCAATTCGTAGGCGAGGAACCGCAGTGCTTCGCCCATCTGCCGTTTCCAGTCGGCATACACGGCCATGTTCAAACGACCCATGATGAAGGGCGAACGGGCAAGGACGTTGTCGAACAGCACTTGCAATCGGTCCGCGTGGTGTTCGATCGCTGCTGCATCGAGCACGCGCACCTCCAATGCTTCGGAGCGCTTCATCACGTTCTTTAATCGCGTGCGTGCTTTCGCGGTCAACGCGGTCTGGTAGTCTTCGAGCGACTTCCACGATGGATCCACCGCCATCACCATGTTCACGTCGGTGCGCATGATATGGTAGCCTTTGGGTGGATCGGAAGGCGCACCGTTCGTGGAAGGCGGCACGATGTCCTTCACCACCAGCGCACTGGCCTTGGTGGGGAATGGATCGCCCTTCTCCAACCGAAGGAGTGTGTCGGCCACCGTCGCGATCCGCCGTTCCATGCTGATGCCATCCACGAAGTGGCTGCCGTGATCGCCGGCATGGAACACGTTGCCGGCCACGAGGCACCGTACCCGCCGATCCTCGAACAGGTGACTGCCCACACGCTTGCCCAAGCGGCAGAGTTTATCGCCGTATGTGCTCCCCCGATCTTCCAGGTCAACCACTTGGAAACAAGCGATCCCCACCGGTCGGTTCTCTTTGCTGTAGTAGATCACGTAGCGGAACTCCGTGCCCGCGTACATGCGGTCTTCCAAGGCCAGCAGATGATCGTATTGCAGGTAGAGGCTAGCGCCACGGGCCACCGTGTTCCAGTCCTCGCGGTGCACCATGTGCAACGATTCGTTCAAGCTGAGCCGGAGGTCCGGGACGCGGTCACAGGAAAATAGCATGCGGATTCGCGGCCCAAGGTACTGGGGCGGGAAACCAGTAGATGGACTTCTTTGCCATGCGTCTTCGTCCCGACTTGTCGGGGGTGAGCGAAGAGAGGGGGCCACTACGCGGCGGTCCTTGGTCGATCCGTCGGGTCCGAATATCTTCGGGCCACACTCACGATCCCAACCCAATGATCAAACAACTTTTCCTCGCTTTCCCGCTGGCGATGCTCGTCGCTTGCGGAGGTGGCTCCAGCCCGGAGCACGACAAGATGATGGCCGAGCACACCGCCATGCTTGCGGCCGACAGCGCCAACAAGGCGGCGACGGACGAGATGAAGCAGGCAACTCAGCGCCTCCTCGATACCTGGTGGACCGGCAAGACCGATGGCCTCGACGAGATCGTTGCCGAGAACTTCACGACCCACATGTCCATGCCAGGTGTCACCAGCACCGGCATCCAGCAACTGAAAGACATGATCGCCATGTCCACCGCGGCCTTCACCGACAGCAAGGCTGAGGATCTGCGCCTAACGACCGAAGGCGACCGTGTGATCGCGCATTACCGATGGAAGGGAAAGAACACCGGTGCGATGATGGAAGGCATGCCAGCCACCAACCTGCCGGTGGATGTGAACTGTGTGGACATCCTACGCTTCGAGAACGGGAAGATCGTGGAGCACTGGGGCTACATGGAAGAGATGAAGATGATGGAGCAGCTCGGCATGATGGGCGGTGCCGAGGATCCGGCGAAGAAGTGAACACGAACATATCGGTCAGCAACGGCGGGGTTCCATCCCGCCGTTGTCATTCTTGGCCGGGCCATGGCAACGAAGACAGGGCGACGTGTTGAAAGCGTCTCGGCCTAGCAGGTCTGCGCTTCCCAAGCGAGCACCGCAACGCCCGGCGAATAGTGAAGGGCATCGGGCCATGCGCCCAGCAGGTCCGGCCATCGTGGTTGCTCCCTATGCCATTCCAGCAGTTCGCATGCATGGAGCGGCCACTCGTCATGGTGTGTTTCGTAGCGTAGGATTGATTCCTTCGCATCTTGGAATAGCGCATAACGCTCAGTAAGCCAGCGATCATGATCTGACTTCTCTGTCATTAGTGTACCCGCACGATAGCGCAATTCGAGCGTTTCACCATGAAAGGACGACGACCGGAAGACACCCTTCGAGCGCGAGATGAGCGCATGGCGGTACGGCAGCACTGAGAGTCTTCGTGCCAGCATGCATGCAATACGGCTTCCGGCCTCGATGCTCAGGAAGTACACGCCGGCCTTGTCCTTGTTCCGCAAGTATGTGCGCACGTTCACTTCGTGAAAATTGGAGAGTGGCGCAAATGCGGGCAGTTCCCTCGGCCTGATCCGCTGCATGGTGAAGGCGACGATTGATACCCACGCAGCGCCTTGGTGAATGTCGAGCTCTAACTGTGCAGGCACGAATGCTCTCAAGACGCCTGGGTCCACCTTCCAATGCAGGAAGACGGCGTCGTTCCATTCCTGG
>CADECG010000007.1:28472-46443 GCA_902825795.1 uncultured Bacteroidota bacterium | reverse complement strand
TGAAGCGCTGCACCCACAAAGGAGGACCGGTGAACATGGATGGGGCCGACCTGAAGTGCAGCTGGCATGGCAGCCGCTTCAGCATGAACGGAGCCGTTGTGACCGGTCCGGCGGGCACCCCGCTGAAAAGCTACCCTGCCAAGCTGGAGGGCGATGTAGTGAAGGTGGATCTGGGCGCATAAAACGGCCGACGACCCGCCCGATCGTAGGTACGTACTTTCGGCGCCCCGCCGGAAACGATGTCACGCATCCAACTTCACGACAAGACCTTTGAGCCCTTCATCAGTGAAGCGGAGGTGAACCGCGCCATCGATAAGCTGGCGTTGGAGATCGGCCGGAAGTACGATGGCAAACGCCCCCTTTTCCTTGGGGTATTGAACGGGGCCTTCTTCTTCGCTGCCGAACTGGTGAAGCGCTTGGACATCGAGTGCGAGATCAGCTTCGTGAAAGTCGCCAGCTACTTGGGCACAAGCAGCAGTGGAACGGTAACACAGCTGATCGGGTTGACCGAGCGGATCGAAGGCCGCCATGTGGTGGTGTTGGAGGATATCGTTGATACCGGCGGAACCGTTGAGAACATCATGGCCTCGTTGTCCGAACATCATCCCGCGAGCGTAAGCATCGCGGCGTTGCTGTTCAAACCGAGCGCTTACACGAAGACCATTCCGATCGAGCACGTGGCCTTGGAGATACCGAACGCCTTCGTGGTCGGCAGTGGTTTGGATCACGACGGTCTGGGCCGCAACCTGCGCGGTATCTACCGCATTACCGAGAACTGATGAGCCAGAAACTGAACATCGTCCTCTTCGGCCCTCCGGGCGCGGGTAAGGGAACGCAGAGCACCTTCCTGATAGGACGCTATGGATTGGTGCACTTGAGCACCGGCGATCTGCTGCGGGCCGAGATCAATGCTGAAACGGAACTGGGCCTCCGCGCGCAAGGCATCATGAGCCGCGGTGAACTGGTGAGCGACGATATCGTGATCGGTATGATCCGCAACAAGATCGATGCGAACGGCGATACCAAGGGCTTCATCTTCGATGGCTTCCCGCGCACCAAGGCGCAGGCTGAAGCATTGGATGCACTGTTGAACCCGAGCGGCAATCCGATCACCATGATGCTGGCGCTTGAAGTACCGGAAGAGGAACTGGTGAAGCGCTTGCTGGGCCGTGGAGCCACCAGTGGTCGCGCCGACGACAAGGATGAGAGCGTGATACGCACCCGCATCCGTGAGTACGAGCAAAAGACCGCGCCGTTGAAGGATTACTACAGCGCGCAGAAGAAGTTCAAAGGCATCGACGGCATGGGGTCGGTTGAAGAGATAACGGATCGGTTGGTAGCGGCGATCTGATCCGCACGCACGCCACCGGCATGTCTTCATCTTCGCATCTTCACATTTTCACATTTCAGCAATGAGCGGCGAAGCCAATTTCATAGACCACATCCGAGTGATGTGCCGCAGCGGCAAAGGCGGAGGCGGCAGTCGGCACATGCGTCGCGAGAAGTACATGCCCAAGGGTGGGCCCGACGGCGGTGACGGAGGTCGTGGTGGGCATGTGATCATGCGCGGCAACAACCAGCTATGGACATTGTTGCACTTGCGCTACACCAAGCACGCCATTGCCGAAGAAGGTGAAGGCGGCATGAAGAACCAGGCCAGTGGTCGCCAAGGAAAGGACGCGATCATCGAGGTACCCCTGGGCACCGTGGCCAAGGATGCGGAAACGGGTGAGATTCTGTGCGAAGTGACCGAACATGGCGCTGAACACATCCTCTTGCCGGGCGGTCGCGGTGGGCAGGGAAACCAGCACTTCGCAACGGCCACGCGCCAAGCCCCGCGCTTTGCGCAGCCCGGCGAGCCGGGACAGGAGAAATGGATGGCGTTGGAACTGAAAGTGCTGGCGGACGTGGGTCTTGTCGGCTTCCCGAACGCTGGAAAGAGCACATTGCTGAGTGTTGTCAGTGCGGCCAAACCCAAGATCGCGGACTACGCGTTCACCACCTTGGTGCCGAACCTTGGTATCGTTGCAGCGCGCAACGGCAAGAGCTTCGTTATGGCCGATATCCCGGGCATCATTGAAGGCGCCAGTGAGGGCAAAGGCCTCGGCTTGCGTTTCCTGCGCCACATCGAACGCAACAGCGCGCTGCTCTTCATGGTACCGGCCGATGCCGCCGATATCAAGAAGGAGTACAACATCCTGCTGAACGAGTTGAAGCAGTACAGTCCGGAGTTGTTGGACAAGGAACGCCTGCTGGCGATCACCAAGTGCGACATGCTCGATGAGGAGCTGACCACCGCCTTGCGGAAGGAAGTGCGCAAGACGCTCCCGAAGGTGGAGACCGTTTTCATCAGCAGCGTGACGGGAATGGGCCTCGATGACTTGAAGGACCGGATCTGGGATAAGCTACAGGCGTGATGAACTGACCACCACGTCATGATCGACGCACTTTCCCATCTCGATCGCGAACTCTTCCTTGCCCTGAACGGGGGCGCCTACCCGTGGCTTGATCCGGTGATGCGCACGGCCAGCTGCATGGAATGCTGGTTCCCGCTCTATGTGCTCTTCCTGCTCCTGCTCCAACGCCGCTGGGGTTGGAAGGGCTTAGGCGTCGCCGTGTTATGTATCGCCCTGATGATCCTGATCGCCGATAGTGGCAGCGTGGTGTTGTTCAAGAACACGGTGCAACGCTTGCGCCCCTGCCATGCCGCCGACTTGTCCGGCCTCGTACACATGGGCGGCACCGAGTGCGGCGGCCGGTTCGGATTCGTGAGCAGTCACGCTACAAATCACTTCGCGATCGCGGTATTCATGATCGGCGTTCTGCAACGTTTACCCCGCTGGAGCGGCATTGTTTTGATCGGTTGGGCGGCCTTCGTGAGTTATAGCCGCATCTATCTCGGCGCACATTATCCCGGCGATGTTCTTGTGGGCGCGCTGTACGGGTCGCTCGTCGGCTTCATCTTCTTCCGCATCTTTCGCTGGGCGTATGATCACCTGCCGCTCAGGCAGGGTCGCTCTGCGGAATGAACACTTGGCTCGCGGTCTTTGTTGGTGGTGGCCTTGGCAGCGTGGCGCGCTACGCCGTTTCGCTGGGTGTTGGCCGGTGGTTCGTGGGCGCTGCGTTCCCATGGGCCACGTTGGTGAGCAACGTGCTTGCTACGGCGATCATGGGCTTGTTGGTGTGGCGCTTCGCGCTGCACGCCGAGGGCAAAGAACTCTGGTGGACGCTGCTGGCCGTGGGGTTCTGCGGAGGCTTCAGCACGTTCAGCGCATTCAGCATGGAGACCCTTCAGCTCATGCGCGCCGGTCTCACGTTCCTCGCCTGGTTGAACATATTGGTTTCCGTTTCCGCGTGCCTCTTGGTAATTCACCTCCTCGCAAGAGCAACATGATCCGCTCCACCTCCATCGCCTGCCTCGCCTTCAGCGCCTCAGTGGCCAGTGCACAACAACCCACATGGCAGCACCCGCCCAAGTTGGTGGTGGGCATCGTGGTGGACCAAATGCGCACCGACTACATCTACCGGTACTGGGACAATTTCGGCGAAGGCGGTTTCAAGCGCCTGATCGGTGAAGGCAGTTTTCTGCGCGATGCGCATTACAACTACATGCCCACTGTGACAGGTCCTGGCCACGCGAGCATCTATACCGGTACCACACCTAGCCACCACGGCATTGTTGCTAACGACCGCTACGACCGGGCCACGCGCAAAACGATCTATTGCACGCAGGACATGTCTCAACAAGCCGTGGGCACCTTGCCTGACAATGCGCACCGCTCGCCCGTTCAATTGCTCAGCACCACGCTCGCCGATGAATTGGAACGCCGCACAGAACGACGTAGCAAAACGATCGGGGTTGCATTGAAGGACCGCAGCAGCATCCTGCCGATCGGGCGCACGGGCGATGCGGCGTATTGGATGTACGGGAGCGAAGGCAACTTCATCACCAGCACGTGGTACATGAAGTCGTTGCCACAATGGGTCATCGATTTCAACAACAAAAAACTGGCGGAACAATACCTCGCACAGACCTGGTCTCTCACATTACCTGTTGAACGCTACCACCAAGTGTTGCCGGACAACAATCCGTATGAGATCCCGCTCTACCGGGGCATCCCCGCTTCGCTCCCGATCAACCTCGACTCGCTGCGCAAAGCAGGTGCAGGTCTGGACCTGCTCAGCTACACGCCGTGGGGGAACACCATCACTACCGATATGGCGCTTGCAGCCTTGAAAGGCGAGCA
This sequence comes from uncultured Bacteroidota bacterium, assembly GCA_902825795.1. Taxonomy (GTDB): domain Bacteria; phylum Bacteroidota; class Bacteroidia; order Flavobacteriales_F; family PHOS-HE28; genus PHOS-HE28. Next base: position 42,196 of record CADECG010000007.1, on the reverse strand, counting down.
GATGGGCACCGACGCGATCACGGACCTACTGGCCATCAGCTACAGTAGCACCGACATTCTTGGGCACCGCGTAGGGCCGCGCGCCTTGGAACTGGAGGACATGTACATCCGCCTCGATCGCGAACTGAAGCGGCTGCTCGATGAGCTGGACAAGTCAGTGGGCGCTGGCCAATACACCGTGTTCCTCACCGCAGATCATGGCGCTGCGGATGTACCGCAGTATTTGAAGGACATGAAGGGGAGCGGGGGTTATGTGGATGTGAAGAAGCTTGAAGAAGATCTTGAGTGGGAAACACATCGAATAATGGATATGGTATTCGGGAACCGGCCGGGGCCAGCGATGCTCGATACCGTGATGGAGAGCCAAGTCTTCTTGAGCGATAGCGCCCGGGATCAAGCGGTTGGGTACCATGTGACGGAGTTCCTCCGGCAGAGATCAGAGGTGGCGGCGGCTTATTCAGCTTACGATCTGATGAATGGAGGCACGGCGAACGAGTTGATGGAGCTTATGCGCAACGGCTTCATGCCTCAACGCTCCGGCGACATCCTATTCGTGATGCGCCCCGGCTATTTCGAGTTGGATGAATGGAGCAATGGCCACGGCACCACACATGGCAGCCCTTGGAATTACGACACGCACGTTCCCATCCTCTTCTTCGGCGCCGGTGTGCAGCATGGTGAAGTGTTGCGGCGCACACACATCACCGATATCGTTCCCACTATCAGCGCCATTCTGGGCATGAGCCTTACGGACGCGTGTACAGGACGTACGGTGGTGGAAGTGGTGAAGTAGGATCGTTGTCTTTATCCCCCATCGCCTGTTCGCAGTTATCTCCTCCTCATTCAACATCTGCCATGCACATCGCTGAACATTCGCACCCGTGGTACGTAAGCTCAACGCCGTTGCCCCGGTGCCTTTCGAGATCTGGAGAGAAGAGGGCGTGATGCGCGTGGTGATGTGCCAGTTCATGCGCATCGGCGTGAGCGAGATGAAAGAGATCATCCGCGTGCTGGGAGTGATCGACGATACGGGCACGGACCCGGTGGTGCTTGAACTGGAAGAGCACGTACGCGTATCCCCGGATGCACGCGTGTTCCTCTCGCGCTGTTGCTCGGGTGCAGGTCGCCCTGTGGCAATGGTGGCCAGCGAGCGCACCGATCGCGAAATGGGCGACCTCTTCCGCCAATACCTCCAACCCGCTTTCCCGTTCCGCACGTTCGGACATGTCACGGACGCAGGCGATTGGGCGAACGGTTGGCTACGCGCACCGCGCATGCGGGTGGTGCATGCCTGTTGAAAAAGCCGTGTCTATCTGCCGCCGGCGATCGTAACTGAAGGCCATACCACCACGGTAAGTTCGTACGCTACAATCCACCGCCTTGCGCTCCGCTATCGTGCTCATGTTCCTGCTCGGCCTTGCGGGTAGAACGTGCGCGCAATTGGAACTGGTAGGTGAGAGCGATGCCACCACGGTACGTGTGCGTGGTGTCGAGCACGACGGCACGGTCGATGGCCCCTACTTCCAAGCAACATGGCGTTTCACGGAGGAAGGCACGACGTTCGATCTGCTGCCGAGCACACAACCTGACGGGAGGATGCAGGCACATCTTGTCGCCGTGATCGAAGCGGGTCTTGGTGCTTATTTGGACAAGCGCGTGCACTTCGCGAAGCAGGGTGTGCAGGCGGACAAGCCCCCCCCCGCGTTGATCACCGACATGAACACGATCGTGCGTGCTGCAGCAATGGAATTCGAGGATGCAGGTGTGTTCGAAGGCTTTTCACCGATGACCAAGCAGCAGTTGGAACGACTTCTCACCATTGATTGGCTGCAAGCACAATATGGGATCGATGGTGGCAACGAACAGGACAAGTACTTGGCCATCTATTACTACGTCCGGGGCCAGCGCAACGAGCTGGAGCGTTTGATGCGCGCCGACCTCATGGCCATGACGGATGTGGTGGTATGGGGGCAGCTACCGGAAGTCGCGGAACTACCACCGAGCCTGCCCACCGTGTGCGGCGCTGTTTTCGATAGCCAGGAATTCCTCTGCGCGTACGACCTGAGCACGAGCACCGACCTCCTGGGACTTCCGGATGCCGTGCTGGAAGAGCGTACGGTGAAAACCATGCTTGCCAATGCCGAAGGTGCACCGGTTGCGGCGGAACAACCGAAAATGCGCAAGCGCGATCGTTGGCTGAAGGGCGAGCTCGACGCCATCAATGATCGGATCGATCGCATGGACCAGAGCAAGGAACTGTGGGCCGTACGTGATCGGCTCGATGATGTGGAAGGACAGATCCAGGACCTGCGCCTGGAAGTACGCGAACTGAAAGAGACCCGGACTTCAGCCGGCAACACCGGGAATCCGATCGCAGAGTTGAGCGCGCTCACCGGTCGCAACATCACAGTGCGCTTCGCGCGCAACAGCGATGCGCTCGATGCCGACTATCGCGTGCTCCTCAATGAAGTCTTCGAACAACTCGCACGATCACCACAGGACCGTGTGCTGATCACGGGATACACCGATCGCAGCGGCGACCCTGCGATCAACCTCGCCCTGAGCGAGCGACGCGCCAAGGCAGTGCGCAATTACCTTTTGCAACGTGGTATAGAACCCGACCGCCTGATGGTGAACTACTATGGCGATAGTCGGAGCGACGGCCGTAACCCGGATGAGCGACGCGTGGAAGTGGAGTGGTTGCAATGAAGCGGTGGAGCAACTGAGCGATCGGCGGTAGGGGCCTCTCGTTTGGTGAGACCTTGTTGCAACCCCAACGCAAGTCAATGTTGCACGGGCTTCGACATGCGGAACAGGACATCGAAAGTGACACCTGCCGAACTGCTCATCTTGAAGTTCCCGTCCAGCTGTGACGAAAGCGCTTCAACGATCTCCAGACCGAGTTTGCCCGTGCCATCGGTGGGGCCGGCGCCAAGGCCAAGGCCATTGTCCTTCACCACGAGCCTGTGCAGGTCGCCTTCCACGTGCCGAACGGTTACTTCGATGTGGCCGCCGGTAGCATACGGGAATGCGTGCTGATAACAGTTGCCAACGAGTTCGCAGAGTATCACACCGAGTTCAATGGCGGTATCGGCATCGGCCTTTATGCCAGCGGTATCGACAGCGCAACTGACCGTAGTGCCTTTGGTATCGGTCGATGTGGCGATACTGTCCACCAGCCCGGTGAAGAATTTCTGCAGATCGATCCCACGCAGGTCTTGCAGTCCGTAGAGCTTGTGATGCACCACCGCCATGCTGTCGATCCGTCGGACGCCTCGTTTGAACTCATCCTTCGCCGCGCCTTCCTCCAACTTGCGCAACTGGAGGTTCAACAGGCTCGTCACCACTTGCAGGTTGTTCTTCACACGGTGGTGCACCTCACGGTTCAGCACTTCGCGCTCACCAATGGCCTTGGCCAAGCGCTGCCGCTGACTCCGGCTTCGTTCCTGCTGTTGCCGGTGCTGTTCGCTCTCGCGACGACGGCGACGATAGGCGGCGATCAGCAGTACGGAGAGCACCGTCACCAATGCGGCATTCCCCAGCAACAAGTACTGCGAGATCAGCTCCTGTTCGTTGAGCGGGGCCAAGGGCATCAATGCCCCGATCTCCAGTTCCACGCCGTTCATGATGTACGGCACTACGATCATCGCGTGCAACTCCTCGCCGATCCGCACCCAGATCGTCTCAGGCTCCGCACGGGCCTTCCACTCAGCGATGGCCTCATGTGCGCCGGGGATCACCGTTGATGGAAGCAGTTGCTCGCCATCCGGCCCAAGGATGAACAGCCATGGGCCGTTCGAACCGTTCCCCGGCGGTAACAGGTCCACGGGATCGACAAGCCTCATGTCGAACGCAAAGACCCTTGTAACGGGAACGCCGATGTCGTTTCGGAGGGCGGTGCTCAACGTGATCCCCATTCCGGTGGAATCCGCCAGCGGGAAAGGTGTACCCCATCTTGCTCCGCCACGCCGGTCTTGCAGTGCCGCTCCGAACCAAGCCGCTGACCGGGGGTCCATCACCTCGGCGAGCGTATCGAATCGTATGGTATCGTCGGGTACACGAGGTCTGTGGATCCACTCCACGATCGTACTGTCCTCGAGGTGGTGCTCACTGATCAGCAGAGCAGTATCCAAGTTGGTCACTGTCCATTGATCCCCCCTTTCGTTGGCAAGTCGCGCAGCGCGGATAGCGGGATCGCGCCTGACATAGGGTGCCAAAGGGCCCTGCAACCCGCGCGCGGAAAAACTATCCGTGGATGCATATTCCAACCACTTCCCGAACTCGCGCAGGTCGTCCGCAACACGACCGTAGCGATTGTCCATTTCACGTTCAAGTTCGTTGACTTCCACACGCGCTGCGGCCATCGTGTGATCGTGCCTTGCACCGTTGACGTGGCGGTACCCGAAGTACACGAACACCCAAGCAACGGCCATGACCAAGGCCAGCGAAAAGTCAAGCCAGAAGCCACGATCCTGCTTCGGCCCCGGGATGTTACCAATGATCGGGTCTTGGGCCATGTACTGTTTCAGACCTTAAGGTTGGAGAGTTCTTCGAGGCCCGCTATAACGCGGGTGATACCCACATCATCCACGTCCAAGTGCGTCACCATTCGCACCATGCCCGGGCCGAACTGCATGGCCAGCACGCCACGTTCGCGCAGCGCACCCAGCATCTGCTGCGCATCGTACCCGGTTTTGAGCGTGAACACCACGATGTTCGACCCAACGGGCATCACATGATCCACGAAGGGCATCAACAAAAGCGCCTTCTCGAGCCGCTTCGCGCGGGCATGATCGTCCTGCAACCGATCCACATGATGCTCCAATGCATACAAACCTGCCGCCGCAATGATCCCGGCTTGCCGCATGCCACCGCCGAAACGTTTGCGCACACGTCGCGCTTCGCGAATGAAGTCGCGCTGACCGGTGAGCACCGAGCCGACCGGGGCCCCAAGGCCTTTGCTCAAGCAAATGCTGATGCTGTGGAAGACTGCACCCCACGCAGCAGGGACTTCACCGGTAACGGCCAATGCGTTGAAGATGCGCGCTCCATCCATGTGCAACGCAAGACCGCGGTCGTTGCACACCTCACGGATGCGTTCGACCTCATCCAGTTCCCATACCGCACCACCGCCGCGGTTCACGGTGTTCTCGATGTTCACCAATCGCGTACGGGCCTGATGCACATCGGCCGCGTTGCCAATAGCTCCTTCCACCTGTGCAGCAGTGAACCTCCCGCGATCGCCAGCGACGAACTTCACGCTACACCCGCTGTTCGCCATCATGCCACCGCCTTCGTAGCGGTACACATGAGCGCCTTCGTCGCAGATCACTTCATCGCCGGGACGTGTGTGCACGTTGATAGCGATCTGGTTGGTTTGCGTGCCGCTGCCGCAATACAACCCGGCCTCGTGACCGAACAAGGCGGCCATCCTCTCTTCCAGTGCTATCACTGTCGGGTCCTCGCCGAACACATCATCACCGACCATGGCATTGGCCATGGCTTCGCGCATGCCGGGGGTCGGCTTGGTAACGGTATCGCTGCGCAGGTCGATCATGGTGGGCAAGATACCGGGACGCCCTACTTCTTCCGCGCTACCATCAATCCATCGCGCAATGGGACCAGCACGGGTTCGACGCGTTGATCCGACTTCACTTTCCGGGAGTACTGGACGAGTCCGCGTGTTTCATCGTCCCAAGAACCTTCATCGCTCAGGACCTTGCCATCCCAGAGCACGTTGTCCGCAACGATGAGCCCGCCGGGCCGCACGCGATCGATCACAAGATCGAAGTAGTTGCAGTAGTTGCCTTTGTCAGCGTCGATGAAAACCAGGTCGATGGTTCCGCTGATGGATGGGATGATGTTCAGTGCCTCGCCGATGTGGGCTGTGATCCGGTTCTGCATCCGGGCCATAGCGATGTAGCGTTGCACCATCGGGGCCAACTGCTTGTTGATGTCGATGGTGTGGACACATCCATTCTCCGCAAGCCCTTCCGCAAGACACAGCGCACTATAACCTGTGAACGTTCCGATGTCGAGCACCAACTTCGGGTGCACCAAGTGGCTGAGCAAGCTGAGGAAGCGACCCTGCAAATGGCCGCTCAACATCTGTGGCAAGCGGATCTTCGCGCGCGTCTCGCCAGCCAGTTCCTTCAGATAAGCAGGCTCTGCGCTGCTATGAGCTTCGCTGTACGCATCAAGGGCAGGATCGATGAAGTGCATGGCGCGAAGGTGCGCATCACCTGCTTGCCACCGCTTGCACCTCCGCAATGGTTTTCGGCTGCTCCATCAATTGCCACTGTACATCGCAGCGTGCATTACCACTGTTAAGCCCTTCCACCGAGGCACGTGCTATCCGCCCGTCAGCATCCACCAGAAAGAGCGACTTCATGCGGCCGCGGGCCACGAGCATGATATCACCACGGCCAGTGGCATTCCCCCAGTACGTGATCACTGAATTCTCCCCTTCGAGCACCGCGTATGCGCGCACCCATGGGAAGGCTTCCTGATCGGCATTCGTGGTTGATGCGAGCACCTGCAGTTGCTCGGGCATCTTCATAATGCGATCGATGTTGTAGACACCGAAATCGTCGAGGTTGAAGCGCGTGGATATCGATGCGAAAGCAGAACGCTGTGTCGAGTCCATGCCGTTGAAGCGCATTTGGAACGTTGAGGTGTACGCCCGGAAGGCATCCATCGACATGCTGTCCTCGCGTTGCGTCATGGAGGGCCGGGCGGCTTCATAGGCCTTCTGTATGCCACGTGTGCGGCGCGTTGCCCAGCGGCGATGTCTCGAATTGGTGGCGCGATCGAATTGTTCTTCCTTGTTGGAAGCCGTTGCGTTGTACTTGACCAGATCGCGGTCCCACCGCTTGGCCTCGGCTTCTGACATGGCGTTGCGACCCACCGCCACCGGAAGTTCCAACCACCGGCCAGCTTCCTTCACACGAAGCACTGCATGATCCTCGCCCGGTGCGGCTTGCAACTCAATGTCCTGGTACCAATGCCGACGTCCGTACAATTGCTTGAACACATTTCGCCCTTCGGTGCCGGAGTACTTCCACCACTGCAAGCGGCGCAGGTGCCTCCACTCAGGGTGATACTTGTTGTCGGCGAACCACACATTGAAGAGGATCTCGCCCGTGCGGTTGTAGTGCTGCACGGAGCCGGGCAGCAGTTGGATGGCCGGAATGCCGGCGAGTTTGCGGAACGGATTGCTCGACTTCTCCCAACTGCGGCGCGACACGTCGCCACTGTCCCATTTGGTGACGTATACATAGTTCCACGCGTCGCGGCGTGCATCGAACAGTGCCGGGTCGGGTTCTTTGCGCGCTAGATCGTCACCGGCTTTGCGCAGGAAAACCTGCACGGCTCTCGACATGCTCTGGAAAGATGGAGCAACGGCACTCGGCGCAATGGTCTGTGCCAATGATCCACCCGTTTCCCATTCACCTGTGCTGGCCGTAAGGACGTAAGGACCGAAGCCCTCGGGCAATGCGGCTTGCTCCGGCCGCGCAAGTTCAATGTTCACTCCCGGTTTCAGGCGGAGCTTCTGCCCGTTCTGCGAGGCATACAATTCATACATCCCTGCTGTCTCAAAGTGCTCGGTGCCATGCGCGGTTTCCAAATGCATGGGGATGCCGCTGGCGATGATCGAATACGGTTCCGAGAAACTGCGGTAACTGATATCCACCGTACCAGATACCAAGTTGTCATTGGCATCCACAATACTGTTCGCTGCAATGTTCACCGTAACCCCATCGCTCGCCATGAACGAAATGGGTTGCCCGGGATCAACGGAAAAGACTTCGCGGACTTTGTCCGCCATCGGCATCAACGGCGCAACGAATGGATGGCGATGCAATGCGTCGAACACAGCGGCCGGGGCTGGTGCATCCTGCTCCGTTCCGCGAACATCCGCTAGTTCCCAAGCCACTTCAACACGGCGGTTCTGCACCACATCATCGCTTTCCTCCGCAGGCAGCAGTGGGCTCTCTTCGCCCTGCCATGCGAGTTCGAACCGAACACCGGGTGCACAGTGCGCAAGTGCGGCGCGCACGGCTTCGCTACGCCGTTCGCTCAACGCAATGTTGTACTCTTTGGTGCCCCGTCGATCGGTGTGGCCGATGATGGAAACGCGCACCGGCCCCACCTGCGCGATGCGGTCACAGATCGCATCCAGTTGCTCCTGCGCCGCGACGTCGATAACGCAAGAGGCTGTCTCGAAGTTGATGGTAGCAGGAGCGGGACTGTTGGTAGCGGAGTCTTGCGCGCTTAGCACGCAGTGCAGCAGCAAGGCAGCGGATAAGGTCGTTGGGCGCAACATGGGGTAACGGGTTTTGGTGTGGGCACTGTCTATCAGACAACAGCGCGCGTTCGGGATATGCTGATGAACTGCAACACAAAGCCGATCCGTATGTGGGTTCATCCGGCAAAGAGCCGATCGAAAGCAGAGGAGGCCATGGAAGCAGTTCCATGCCCTTGATGCCAGCGCGGGAAAAAGGTGACCCGCTCTACTCCTTGACGAAACGCGCTGTGCGCAACCCACCGGTGCGGCCACTTGCGATCACCGTGTAAACCCCGGCACCGAGGTGCGACACGTCAAAGGCGTTCGTATCGATCCGAAGGAGTTCGTGTACGCGGCCGAGTGCATTAACGAATTGCACGCGGTCGCTGCTGTGCAAGCTTGGGATGTGCAGGCGATCACTGGCTGGGTTCGGGTAGATCGGCACCTCATCAACAGTGTTCTCGGCGATACCGACGGTCTGTGTCAATCGCCACCAATCGTTCTGTCGTTGAAGCGCACTATCGAGCCCGAGGCCGTAGTAGAAGTCCACGTTCCAGAAGGGCGATGTTGTGCCCCCTGCGCCCACACCACCACGCCGCAGACCACCGGGGAACGGAGTCAACGGTGTCCAAGCAGCACCGTTCAGCAACCACGCCTCGCTGTGAAAGTCAACGCCCGATGAACCTGCCACCAGCACGGGCACCACATTGCCGCTGCCGTCAGCGCCGTAGCGGGGTGCGGGCAACGGTGGCTGCGGATACCACAGACCCGTCTCGAACCAGATGGGATAGCTCCACGAATCGTCGAGCGCACTGAAGACGCTATCGGCGCCACCTACGATGCGCATCCCGCCGCCATCGAGGAAGCACGATGCGCGGTGCCGAGATGGTCCGGGCACGGACGTGATCTGTTCCCACGTGTCGGTGTCCGTATGGTATTTCCATGCCTCGTTGGTTGGAACGCCGCTGGCCAGCATGCCCGTGGCCACGATGCCTTGGGAGAAATATCCTTCGACGGCGACGCACGCATAGCGCGCTTCGGCCGGCAGCGAGGCGCGCTGTTCCCACACATCCTGATCGGGGTAGTACGCCCATAATTCCGACATCGCACCAAACGCATCGATGCCGCCGAAAACGAAGCCTGTATCAGCAATGGTGAAGGCTGTGCAATACTGCCGTGGTGTGGTGGGCATGGATGCAACGGCCGTCCATGTATCGGTGCTCGGATCGAAACGCCACCAGTCGTTGGTGAGGTTGAAGCCTACTTCGAAGCCGGTGCCCACATAGATCTTTCCGTGCAGGACGAACGAGGCCGCATCGTCGCGAGCGGTTCCGGGAAAGTCGGGGAGCTGCTGCCAGATCTGGGCGTTGGCGGTTGTGGCGAAGAGGGCCACAATGAGCAATGAGCGGATTGGCATGACGCCAAGCTACGGAAGCATGCGCAGACAGCGTACGCCACGGCGATGGGGGGCACAGTAACAAGTGACCTTTGCGAAATATGAACAAGATGGAAGCAAGGAAGCAGACCAAGGATTCATAGCTTCACACATGTATATGCACCAACATGCGAACCCATTGGCCATGAGAACATCCCTTCTCGCTCTCACATGCTCATTGATCTGCCTGGCTTCCACCTCTTCCGTGGCACAAGTGATACAGTTGCGCTTAGACACCCCAAGTGTTTCGCAGCAAGACGTAGCGTTTGGCCTGCGCACCGCAGATGGCGGGTTCGTGCTTGAGCATCATCCGCTCGGCGCTACGAGAGCCTTCCAGCGTTATTCGGCGCTTGGTGTTCCTCTTTGGCGTAGAAGAATATTCAATCCTGACCAAGGTGATGAGTATCCGCAGATCGAAACTTCTGATGGAGGCTTCTTCCTTGGCGCCTGGTGGTCCGATCCCGTGAGTGTGAATTCGGATTCGATCATCTCGCGTTTCTACTTGATGCGCACCGCGAACGATGGCTCCCTGCTGTGGACCCGAGAGTGCATGTCACAATTGTGGGTGGGCCCGTCTGATTTTGCCGATCCGGGCGACCTCACTGTGGCCATGGCCCAGGACAGTGGCGTCTTTACGGTTCTCAGCGATGTTGAAGCCACTATAGTAGTGTGCTGGACCACCACCGGTGCGGTTCAGTGGGTACAGCGTTTATTGACCGGTGGTTTTCCAGCAGGATTCGGCCGCTTCAGATCAGTGGTATCCGATGGGGTTGGCGGCTACCTGTTGGTGTTCGAAGAGATAGGATTCAGCAATGTGAATCCGGTCGTAGCCCGGCTTGATCAAGCAGGCAACTTGATCTGGGCCAAACGATACGACTTGAGCAATGCGAATTGGGATATTCACACCAAAGGATGTCTACTGGCCCAAGACGGTCTCCCGGTAGTGATGGGGTCCATGTCGACCGGCCAGGGACAGGAATATGCTTACGCAATGAAACTCGATACCGTCGGTGCCATACAGTGGTGGAATGGATGTGATCTGTCGCAGAGCACCATCACGCTTATAGAGAATATGCCGGATGGTGGATTTCGAATGATGGGTCAACCAGGCAGTCCTTCTGAGCCCAAGATCTGGTTGCTCGACTCCATGGGTGTTTTCACGGATGTACAGTGGTTGTATAACCCGTACACTTATTTAGGCCAGTATGGATTCAGTCATAGAATGTATCCGCTGCATGCAGCATCCGGAATGCTGGCCTTCGGTGGTGCGGCGATAGGGATTGATTCCCAGTTCGGCCAATGGGTGAACTACAACACACTTTGGTTGTTCCCCGACGATCTGATCGGAGCGTGCATCGTCGACGAGGTGCCCGTGACATTCACCAACGTACCGGTACCCACGGGCATTCATGTGATCACGTCGCTGGGCACTGCTGCCCCTCTTCTCTACACTGACCAAGATACCGCCCTGTACACGGATGTAGCGCTTCCGGTCCTACCGGTCGTGGAGGAATGCAACTGGATCCTCTCAACACCGATCACTGATTCAAGGACCGGTCAGTTGAGTATTACCCCGAATGTTTGCCAGCAAGGTGTGGTGGTCAGTATCACCGCCAACGCAACAGGTGTTCTGTTGATCAATGATGCGAGAGGAAGGCTTGTTTATCATGATCGGATCACGGCGGATGCGCGCAAATGTTTTGACACAAGCACATTGACTCCAGGATTCTATTCTGTGCAGGCCGTCTACGACAATACATCGGCGGAGGTAGTGCGTTTCGTTGTTGAATGATATTCAACGCCGATGGACGTTGCACGTTCGTCCTCGCGAACGCGTGCCTTCGTTGCCAAGCCCTCTATTCGCCGGGTCCACCCTTCATGCCAACGTCTCCCTTGCATTCCGTGCGATCACTTCACTAAGCCGTTGCATGGGCAGATCGTTGCTGTCTTCGCCGAAAGGGTCTTCGATCTCCTCGGCGATGATCTCCAAACTGCCGAGCACATAGAAGATGAACATGACCACGGGCACCGCGATCCAGCCGAGGCTGAAGACGTAGCCGAGCGGCAGGGTGAGCACATAGAGCACGATGAACTTCTTGATGAAGCTGGTGTAGCTGTAAGGGATGGGTGTGTTCTTGATGCGCTCGCAGGCGCCGCAGATATCCAAAAACTGGTTGATGTCGTTGCTGAGCGCCAGCAACTGGCCATCGGTGAGCTTCTTATCGGCCATCATGCGTTGCACGCGGCGTTGCATGAGGCTGACCACTTGGGTGGGCACATGTTTGTTCCGGTCGAAGTCGGGGATCTCGGGGTGTGGCTCGTTGTCGAGTTCGAGGCGGGTGCTCTCTTGCAAGAGGTGGCTGCGCAGTTCGCCGGCGAACATGCCGATGCACTTGGCGAAGAAGGTGCGGGTACTGGTGTCCGATGGATCCACGATGGCGTCGATCTTCACAGCGAGGTTGCGGCTCACGTTCACCAGTGCGCCCCAGAGCTTGCGCCCTTCCCACCAACGATCGTAGGCCGTGTTGGTGCGGAACACCAGCAGCAAGCCGATGACCACACCGAGCAAGCTGTGCATAAGCGGCAGGTTCTTCACCCGGCTGTCTTCGCCGAGCTTCAGCCAAACGAGATCGACCCAAGCGATGGCCGCGCTGAACAAACCCACACCGACAACGAAGGGTAGCAGCTTGCGGAAGGTGTCCGCTTTGTGGAACTGGAGGACGGGCTTGAGCCAGTTGCGGGAGTCGTAGGCGCGCATGGGGAGGGAGATGAGAGACGTGAGTCGTGAGTCGTGAGTGGGGAGTCGTGAGTTGGGAGTTGGGAGTTGGGAGTTGGGAGTTGGGAGTTGGGAGTCCTAGGCGGGAGTTTGGAAAGAGATGTGTCGGAGGTGGAGTTGGGCAAAGATGGTTGTTGGACAAGTCGCGCAAAACGGCTAGTGGATACACAGATCACCGTGGAAGGGTTGGTGGAATGGGCGGAAAACCCCGCTATGGAGGCGGGTATGTTCGCCTGTTGATACTTGGCCCTAGCCGCATGATGCGACACCTACTCATTCTTCTCTTCAGTGCAGCTGCACTATTGTTCGACCATAGCGCTCAGGCGCAATGCACCGCGAACGCGGGGCCGAACGGCTATACGATCTGCGCTGGTGGCCCGCAGCAATTGAACGGCACCGCGAACGGTGGGCAAAACCCCTACAGCTTCGTCTGGACCCCGGCAGCGGGATTGAGTAACCCCAACATCGCGAACCCGATCTGTACCGCGACAGTGACAACGGTGTACACGCTGACGGTGACTGACGGGAACGGCGATGTATGCACGGACAACATCACGATCACCGTGTTGCCATCGGCCGATGCCACGCTCACGAGCAGCAATGCATTGTTCACGGTGTTCAACGGCGTGCCCACGTTCTACAAGTGCTCGGCGAACCCCAACTCGCTGTTCTTCTTCGACTTCGGCGGAACGGCTACCGCTGGCGCAACGCACACGATCAACTGGGGCGATGGCTCGCCGAACTTCACGGCGACCGGTGCCACGTGGGCTACGCAGACGCACTCGTACGGGCAGGGTATCTACTCGCTCACGTACACGATCACACAACCGAACGGCTGCAACGACACACAGATCTACAGTGTGTTCCTCGGCACCAACCCGGCCGGCGCATTGGTGAATCCCGGAAGCACAACAGGCTGCGGTCCGCTAACACTCACCTTCCCCATCGTGGGCTGGAACAGCAACACGCCCGGCACCATCTATACGGTGACGTTCAATGACGGCACGCCGCCCATCGTTTACAGCCACCCCCCACCGGCTTCGATAACACACGTGTTCGCGATCGGCAGTTGCGGAACGACCAGTACGGACGGTATCAATACCTATCAGAACAGCTTCTCGGCGAACATCCTCATCGAGAACCCGTGCGGTACGAGCGGCAGTACGGTGTTGCCGATCACGGTGAGCCTTGCCGGTCAGAGCGGCTTCACCATCAGCCCGAACGAC
>CADECG010000007.1:0-28462 GCA_902825795.1 uncultured Bacteroidota bacterium | reverse complement strand
CGAGCACGGGCAACGAGATACAAGGGGCAGTGTGCGATGTGACACCGGCATTGCTGTGGAGCATTCTGCCCGCTGCCGGATGGACGATCGCCAGCGGCTCGCTTGGCAATGACAACGGTTTTGTCGGCGCCAACTACGATCCGAGCAGTTGGCTCACCGGCAGCCAAAGCCTCGGCATCAACTTCAACCTACCGGGCCAGTACGCGGTTACGTTAGTGACGGGCAACTCGTGCGGCGGCGATACACTGACGCAATTGGTGTGCATTGAAAGTCCGCCGGTGGCGGCGTTCACACTTGCCCCGGCGATCGGCTGCGCACCCATGGTGAGCACGGTGGACAACACATCGACAAGCCCGAACAGTTGCCTGACACGCTACCAATGGTCGGTGGTGTTCAATGGCGCTCCATGTGGTGGCGCAGGTACATGGAGTTACAGTGGTGGTACATCGGCGACCAGCTTCGAACCGCAGTTCACGTTCACCAGCCCGGGCAACTACACGGTGACGTTACAAGTGATCAACTCGTGCGGCACGTTCCCGGTATCGCAATCGGTAACGGTCGGATCGCCGCCACAGGTAACACTGAACCCACTGCCGGTGATCTGTGCGGGGCAGAGCGTAACACCGGCCGCCACGTTCACGCCGTGCGGCAATCCGATCATCACCTATGCGTGGACCTTCACCGGTGGAGCACCTGCGACATCAGCGGTGCAGAATCCCGGTGCGGTGACATACAGCGCGGGAGGCAACTACACGATCACCGCGAGTGCAACGAATGCATGTGGAACCGCGAGCGATAGCGAACCGCTTACCGTGAACCCGGTGCCACCGGCACCGGTGGTGAACGGCCCTATCACACTGTGCGCAGGTCAAACGCTGAACCTGACCTCGAACACGATACCCGGAGCGACCTACAGTTGGACAGGTCCAGGTGGTTGGAGCAGTTCATTGGAAGATCCGACGATCACGAACATCACCACGGGACAAGCGGGCAACTACGTCGTAACGGCGAGCATCGGCGGCTGTGTCGGTCCGAGCAGCACCGTGGTGGTAACGGTGAACAATGCGCCGGTGGTGAACATCGTACCGGCGAACCCGAGTATCTGTGCAGGTGCATCGGTAACGCTGACGGCCAACGGTAGCAGCAATTATGCATGGACAGCAGGCGGTGTTCCTGCGGGCGCGGGTGCAAGCATCACCGTGTCGCCGGTCGCAACAACGGTGTACACGGTTGTGGCCACGCCTGGTGGTGGATGTCCGGGCACCGCAACCACCACGGTAACGGTGAACCCGTTGCCGGTGGTGAACGCTGGACCGGATGTAACGCTGTGCGATCAACCGATCCCCTACGCGCTCACCGGCTTCTCCCCTGCTGGCGGCAGTTGGAGCGGGAGCCCGAACGTGACGGCTGGCGGTGTGTTCACGCCGAACGGCGCGGGCACGTTCAACTTGACCTATACCTACACGGATGGCAACGGATGCGTGAACAGCGATCAAGTGACGGTGACAGTGAACCCACTTGGCGCGCCCGCGAACGCGGGGCCGAACCTTTCGCTTTGCGTTGGTGATCCGGCAGTACAGTTACCGATGACACCACCGGGCGGAACATGGAGCGGGGCCGGTGTAACGGTGGGCGGCTTGTTCAACCCCATTGCGGCGGGAAGCTTCAACCTGACCTACACGGTGGGTGCGCTAACGTGCCAAACGAACGATGTGATGACGATGACCGTGAGCGCAGCGCCGGTGGTTGCAGCGGGCGCGGACTTCGATGCGTGCAGCAATGATCCGATCGTGAATCTTGTGGGTGCGCCGCCGGGCGGAACATGGAGCGGCGCCGGTGTGACGGGCAGCCAATGGGATCCAGCTACGGCACCCGCTGGTGCGAGCGTGCTCACGTACACCTTCACGAACGCGAACAACTGCACGGCGAGCGATCAGGTGGTGGCCACGTTGTACACGTTACCCGTTGTTGACGCAGGTGGTCCGTGGAACCTGTGCGACCAGCCGATCGCCACAACGCTCACCGGTGCGACACCTGTGGGTGGAGCTTGGAGCGGGCCGTTCATAACACCCGGTGGAAGTTTCGGCGGAAGCGGGATCGGAGTGTTCACGGTGTACTACACGTTCAGTGATCCGAACGGGTGCAGCGCGATGGACAGCACCGTGGTGACGGTAGTGCCAGTAGTGAACCCTGCGAACGCAGGGCCGGATGAAGTGGTGTGCGTTGGCGATCCGGTGTTCGCACTTGCGGCGATACCCGTGGGCGGTGTGTGGAGCGGCAGCATCTATGTGGCCGCGAACGGCACGTTCACGCCGAGCGTGGCAGGCACATACATCCTCACGTACACCTTCGGCAACGGAAGCTGTGTTACAAGCGACCAGATGGTGGTGACGGTGGATCCGCCGCCGACGGTCAACGCCGGTTCGCCCGCCAGCTATTGCATAGATGATGCTCCTGTTCAGCTGAACGGAACACCGGTAGGCGGCACATGGAGCGGCACCGGCGTTAGCGTGGGCGGGCTCTTCGATCCTGGTATTGCTGGCGTTGGCACGCATACGCTGACATACGATTACACCAGTCCGGTGGGCTGCAACAACAGCAATACGGTGGCGCTGACGGTGAACCCATTGCCCGTTGTGGATGCAGGACTTCCGCAGGTGTTCTGCGACCAACCCTTCCCACAGCAACTCACCGGATCACCAGCAGGCGGTAGTTGGAGCGGACCGAACGTGAGCGTTGGTGGGCTGTTTACGCCGAATGGCATCGGGACCTTCAACCTCACCTACACCTACACCGATGCGAACGGTTGCACGAATACCGACAACGTACAGGTTGATGTGGTGCCCGTTACGAACCCTGCGGTCGCTGGCGCCGACGTCTCCATCTGCGTGGGAAGCATTCCGTTCCAATTGGCAGGTGCCCCCGCAGGTGGAACATGGACAGGCACTCCGCTCGTAACGCCTTTGGGCACTTTCAGTCCGAGCGTTGCGGGTACGTATGTGTTGACCTACACGGTAGGCACCTTGACCTGTCTCACCAGCGACCAGATGACGGTGGTGGTGAATCAACTGCCACAGCCTGCGATCACGAGCACACCGAACGTCTGCTTCGATGCCGGTCTGCAAACGATGACCGCTACCCCGGCAGGAGGAACGTGGAGCGGCGCAGGCATCATCGATCCGGTACTCGGCACGTTCGATCCCGCCGCGACAGGTCCCGGTGTCTTCAACATCACCTATACATACACCGACGCGAACGGGTGCAGTAACAGCACCGCGAGTTTGGCGACGGTGAACGCGCTGCCTGTCGCAGCCTTCACCAGCGATCCGATCGCCTGTCTCAATGCACCCTTCCAGTTCACTGACCTTAGCGTTGGTGCGACGGGTTGGGCCTGGGACTTCGGGGACTTCGGCACGTCGGGCTTCCAGAACCCGCAGCACACGTATGCGGCGTTGGGGCAGTACACCATCACGCTGATCGCCAGCACGGGCTCTGGTTGCGACGACACCACCTCGATGGTCATAGATGTATGGGAACCGCCCTATCCGGCATTCACCGTCACACCCGACAGCGGATGCGGACCGCTCACGGTGGCCTTCGACAATTTGAGCACGGGCAACATCACTGGTTTCAACTGGGATTTCGGCAACGGCACCAGCACCACGGACCAATTCCCGGCGCCCGTGACATTCCAAGCGAGTGCGATACAGGACACCACCTATGCGATCACACTCACCGCCACGAACGTGTGCGGAAGTGTGGATGCCGTGGACAGTGTGCAGGTGATGCCCGCACCAACAGCGTTGTTCGGCACGGACTACAGTCAAGGCTGCTCGCCCTTCACGCCGTTGATCGCCAACATCAGCAGCGGCCTACCGGATACTTATTTCTGGGATTTCGGGGACGGGACCACCGGAACGACCAGCAGTGCGCTCTTCACGCACACCTACTTCACCGACACGATCCCCACGACGTACACGATCACGCTCATCGTTACCAATGAATGTGGCACCGATACGACAACGCAACAAGTGACCGTATTGCCGAACACGGTGACGGCCTTCTTCAACACGGATCCGGCGATCGGTTGCTCCCCGCTCACGGTGGACTTCACGCAATATACCAGCGGCGCCACCTTCACCAGTTGGGACTTTGGCGATGGCAACGTGAGCGGGCTACAGGATCCCAGCCACACCTTCTTCGCCGGTGCCAACGACACTACGTTCACTGTAACGCTCTTCGCAAACAACGGCTGCAGCTTCGATACGGCCTATGCCACCGTTACCGTGTTCGCCCAACCGATCGTGGGCTTCAACTACGCGCCTGACAGTGTTTGTGTTGATGTGGAATTCCAGTTCACGAACACCAGTCAGAACGCCGCGAACTACATCTGGGATTTCGGCGACGGCAACGGCAGCGGCCTCACCGATCCGGTGCATGCCTACTCCAACAGCGGCATCTACCCGGTGATGCTCACGGCGACATCGCAGTTGAACGGCTGTGTGGACAGCGTGATCGTGCCGGTCACCGTCATCACCAGCCCCATCGTGAACATCGGCGTTGTGCCACAGTTCGGATGTATGCCGCTGGATGTGCAGTTCACCAACACCACTACGAATGCGGTGTTCTATACATGGGACTTCGACGACGGCAACAGCAGTGGGCTCCAAACACCGTCGCATACGTACGCGAGCGACGGTGTGTACTTGGTGCAGCTGATCGCCGAGAATTTGAGCGGCTGCAGCGACACGGGCTACACGCAAGTGAACGTATATCCGATACCAACGGCCGCATTCACCTTCGCTCCCGGGCAGAGCTGCTTCTCCCCTGCCGATGTGCAGTTCGACAACAACAGCAGCGGCGCCATCGGCTTCCAATGGGATCTTGGCAACGGACAGGTCACGGCGCTCAATGATCCGGTGGGCACATACAACGGTGCGGGCACCTACACCATTGAACTGGTTGCTGAGAACCAATACGGCTGCACCGATACGGCCACCTCCGACTTCACCGTGTACCCTACGCCGGTTGCCGACTACAGCGTTCTGCCGAACCCGGCCTGCGCCACCTACCCCGTGCAGTTCACTGACAACAGCCAGAACAACAGCATCTGGCAGTGGTACTTCGGCGATGGCGGCACCAGCACGGATGAAGACCCGATGTACACCTACATGCAACCGGGCAGCTATGACATCACGTTGATCGTGCAGGGCGCCGGCGGTTGCACGGATACGCTCACGGTGGAAGACGGCATCAACATCAACCCAACGCCGATCGCGGATTTCGGGTGGGACACCCTGATGACGGTGGACAATGCACTACAGTTCGACAACCTCAGCTTGGGCAGTAGCTCGTGGTGGTGGGATTTCGGCGACGATGAAACCTCCACTGATTTCGAACCGGTGCATTTGTTCCCAGGTAATGGCGGGGCGTATCCGATCTGCTTGATCGCCTTGAACGAACTCCAGTGTCCTGACACCGTGTGCAAAGTCATCACTGTTCCGGCTGACCTGAATGCCTACGTGCCCAATGCGTTCTCGCCGGACGGCGATGGCTTGAATGACGGCTTCCGCCCGATCATGCTGGGCTTCGACGAGTCACGCTGGAACTACCACTTCATGATCTTCGATCGCTGGGGCCAACTCTTCTTCGACACCCGCGACCGCAACGCGGAGTGGGATGGCACTCTGCTCGGGCAACCAAGCCCCATCGATGTGTACGTGTGGAAGGTGATCATGGCCACCGAAGGCGACGAGCGCGATTGGGTGGGACATGTGACGTTGGTGAGGTGAGCAGGGAAGTGGTTCAGCAGTGTAGCAGAAGCGCGAAGCGAAGCAAGTCTGACGTTCGAAGGTTTACTGTGCGGCGAGCCCGTGCGTGCTCGTCCCCCTTTGAAGGGGGCAGGGGGATGGACCCAACGCCCAAGTCAAACACCCTTCTTCTTCGCTGAACGCTCAGGCCGTGGCTTGGCACCTCCGACCGCATTCTCCCCTATCCACTTCCTCAGCGCAGCATCCACCTCATCGATACGCTCCCTCACATCCTCATCCGTGAAGCGAAGCGTTGAGTATCCCAGTTCCGCAAGGCGAGCATCGCGACGGGAGTCGCGTACCCCAGCCCCCTCTTCTTCATGCGTCGAGCCATCAACTTCAACCACGAGCTTCAATTCCTTACAAAAGAAGTCCGCGATGAAACCATCGATAGGGCGCTGGCGCAGGAACGGGTAGTTGAGCATGCGTCGGTCCTTCAGCAATTCACACCACAACCGCACCTCGGCCTTGGTGCTCACGTTGCGGTGCTCGCGGGCAAAAGGTTTGAGGCGCTTATTGTAGTGGTCGTGCATTGAGGAAATGTAGTGTTCAAGCAGCCTGTCCGCCATCCCCCTGCCCCCTTCAAAGGGGGACGAGCACCCACAAGATCATCCGGTCGCGCAAAGGCGTCTCCGAACCTTGGATCAGCTCATGTCACCTCTCCAACACCTCGAACTCAACTCGCCTGTTGAGCGCACGCCCCGGCTCATCGGCATTGCTGGCGATGGGCTTGGTTTCGCCGTAGCCTTTCGCGATCAACCTTGAGGTGTCCACCTTCTTGGCGATAAGGTAGTCGACAACGGCTTTGGCGCGGGCTTGGGAGAGTTTGTTGTTGTAGTCGTCGCTGCCCTGATCGTCGGTGTGCGCACTGATCTCGATGCGCATGTGCGGGTAGTCGGTGAGCAGTTCAACGACCGTGTTCAGTTCGGCTTCGCTCTCGGGCTTCAGCACGCTCTTATCGAAGTCGAAGTAGATCTTGTCCAACCGGATGATGCGGCCGACTTCGGGTTCCACTTCGTGGATCTCCACCTCGTTGGTGCTCACGTGGTCCTCCACCTTCTTCTTCGGCGGCGGCGGAATGCTCTCCGTCGGCTTGTCGGTGAGGGCCGTGCCTGGCGGAGCGATGCGGATGTTCACGTCGTCGATGAAGTAGTAGGCTCCACGCTCGCCTTCGGGTTGGCGCTCGTGGCCTGTGCGCATGTCGCTGTAGAAGTTGCCGAGCAGGATGTACTGCTCATCGCCCTTGGCGTCGAACACACCGCTCACCTTCTTCCACGTGGTACGTTTCACCACATCCTTCTCATTGATCGTTGGCGTGAAGTAGAGCGGCAAACAATCACGTGTCTTCACCGGAGTGTTGGTCACCAGCATGCCTATGTTGTTGCTGGCCTCATTGCAGAAGCTCGCGCGCATCACCCAGAACTCCGCGATGTACCGCTTGCCTGCTTCCAGCGGCTTCGGTAGTTCGGTCTGCACGTACTCGTGCCAGTGGGTGGGGGTGTTGCCCTTGCCCCAAGTCTTGATACCGATCATACTGGTGCCGGTGTGCGGGCTGGCTTTTCCATCGGTACGCTTGCCCGGGTGACTCCAGCAACTGGCTTCGTTCCCAGTGTCAAAGAGGTCCGGTGTGGTTTCAGTGGGGCTGTCCCACCAAGTCATGTTCTTGCTGAACTTCTCGGCCTCCTGCGTCCATGCACAGTAAAGCCGCTCGTGCTGCTCGAAGCCACCATCGGGCAGCAGGTTGGGCATGGTGTCGGCGCTGAGGGTACGCTGCAGGATGCTCTGGGAAATGGCAGGCGTCACCGTCAGTAGCAGCGCAGCGACAAGTGCGGAAGGGAAGGATCGTTGCATTCCACAAAACTTGGCCAGTGCCGTCGCAGCTTCATGTCAATGGTTCACTGATCATCAACATCTCAAAGTGGGCTACTCCTACTTTCGCCGCCTTATGCGCAAACTGTACCAACTGGTCCGCGAAGCCCTGCGCGATACCGAGCGGGACTACACCGCCATGGGCATGCGGCAAGCGATCGTGTTGTTGAGCATCCCCATGATCTTGGAGATGGGGATGGAGGCCCTCTTCGCCATCGTGGATGTGTTTTTCGTGAGCCGCATTGGGGAGAACGCGACCAGCGCAGTGGGCATCACCGAAAGCATGCTCGTGATCACCTACTCGCTCGCGTGGGGACTCGGCATGGGCGCAACAGCGTTGGTAGCGCGCCGCACCGGTGAGAAAGACAAGGAGGGCGCACGGACCGGAGCCGCGCAAGGCGTCTTTGTCGCGTTCGCCATCGGTCTGCTGCTCGCCATACCGGGAACCATTTTCGCACCGCAGCTGTTGGGCATCATGGGCGCCGAACCCGGTGTCATCGCTGAAGGTTCGAACTACGCACGGTTGATGATGGCGAGCAATGTGATCATTATGTTGCTCTTCGCGATCAACGCGTCTTTCCGTGGTGTGGGCCGAGCGAACATGGCCTTGTGGTCACTCGGCTTGGCCAACCTCATCAACATCGTGCTCGATCCGCTGCTCATTTTCGGCATCGGTCCTTTCCCCGAGATGGGCGTTACAGGAGCGGCATGTGCCACCACGATAGGGCGCGGTTGCGGTGTTGCGTTCCAACTCTACCACCTCTTCAAAGCCGATGGCCCGTTCGCCATGCGCATGCCCGACCTGCGACCGGTGTGGTCAGTGATCAAGAGCATCCTGCAAGTGGCCGTGGGAGGAGCAGGGCAATTCCTCATACCCAGCCTGAGCTGGTTGTTCTTGTACCGCATCATCGCCGAGAGCGGCACAGCAGCGGTAGCGGGCTACACTGTGGCGATCCGCATCATCATTTTCGCTTTGCTGCCGGCATGGGGCATGGCCAATGCTGCCGCCACGTTGGTGGGCCAGAATCTGGGTGCCGGGCAGCCCGATCGAGCACAGCGAAGCACATGGCTGTGTGGCCACTACAACATGGTGTACATGCTACTGGTAACCTTCATCTTCTGGGCGGCATCACCATGGATCGTATCGTTCTTCTCGCAAAGCGCCGCGGCCGATGCCACCGCGATCCTTGCCTTGCGCGTCATCAGCGCTGGCTATCTCTTCTATGGCTATGGCATGGTGCTGGCGCAGGCATTCAATGGCGCGGGCGATAGCATGACGCCTACATGGCTCAACGTCATCGGCTTTTGGATCATCGAGATCCCGTTGGCCTACGTGCTTGCGAAAACCTTTGACATGGGTCCTAAGGGCGTGTTCTTGTCCATCGCCATTAGCGAGAGCATACTCGCCGTCATGTGCGCGGTGGTCTTCCAACGCGGCAAGTGGAAACTGGTGAAAGTCTAGCGGCCCTTAGGCTTGTAGTACTCCTGCAACTGGTCGATGACCATTTCCACCTTGCGGCTGTCGGCCCACGTGCCACGGAACACCATGCGGCCGTTGCGGTCGATCACGTAGCACGCATTGGGCACTTGTCCGTACTGCAAGAGCACCTTGTCGTCGAGACCGTCCACCAACACCGGTAAATCGGTGGTGGCAGCAAGTTGTTGCGCGTAGGCCAGCTTCTCCGCTTCCGTCTTCGGCTGCGGATAGTCGCGGAACTTGTTGTCACCGGGGTGCAGTTCCCGACCGTACACAATAAAGATCTCCACCTGTGACGTGTCGTACTTCTCCAGCAGCTTATCCCACCGCGGGATCTGCATTCTGCTCGGTGGATTTGTGATGCTGGCGAACATGAACGCACGCACCTTACCGCTATCGGCTGTGAGGGTGTGCGTCTTGCCTTGGGTATCGTTCAAGGTGAAGGGATGTGTGCGACCATCGTTCAGATTGCCTTCGCTGTACGCGCGCACATCACTGATCGCCTGTCGCAACATCTTGTCCCAACTCATCTTCCAAACGTTCACCTGCTGGCGCATCTTCTTGATCTCCTTCTTGGTGTAGATGTTCAAGTAGAAGTCAAGATCATCGCGGAAGGTGAGCCCTTCGTCCGTCTTGTGCGGCTCGGGATTCCAGCCGCTTTGGGCCGCACCGAGCAGCGATGACAGAAGGAGGCAGATGACCAGTGCTGTACGCATGTTGGGCGAATGTATGCGGACAGTGCAAGACCAAGATCTCTAGCGCGCGGCCACAACCCCGGCTATCTCCTCCAAAAACGCCTCGCCGAACTGCTCGGCCTTGTATTCACCAACGCCGTTCACTTGCAGGAATGCGCTCATGGTTGCTGGCTTACGGGTGCACATGTCCAGCAAGGCTGCATCACTGAAAACGATGTAGGCCGGTTTGCCCAGCGCCTTCGCGAGTTTGCTCCGCAGCGCCTTCAGGCGATCGAAGAGGCCAGCATCCGTTGGTTCCGCAACGCGGTCGGCTTCCTTGGTGTGCATCTGCTTCTGCGCGTCCTGCCGTTCCTTGATCGTCTCGAAACTGACCAGTCGTACGGTGCGGCCTTTGAAGAGGACTTCGTTGGCGTGTGGCGTCAATTTCAAATGGTAGTTGTCCTTGTAATCGATGGTGAGCAGGCCCTGCTGTATGAATTGCTGGATGTGCAACTGCCACACGAACTCGCTGATGCTTGCGCCCACACCGAACGTTTGCAACAAGTTCAATTGCCGCTCCTGCACAGCCGCGCTGCGCGTGCCTTTGAGCACATCCACCAGCGTACCGACCGGCAAGCTGCCACGACTGCGCGCCACGGCGCTCAGGGCCATCTGTGCGCACTGCGTACCGTCGAACCATTTCGGTGGATCCTTGCACACGTCGCAGTTGCCGCAATCGTCGGCCGGCATTTCACTGAAGTAGGACAAGAGCATCTTCCTACGACATGTCCCGGCCTCAGCGAAGTCCTTCATGCGCTCCAGCTTGGCCATCTGCATCGCGCGGTAGCGCTCATCCTGCACCTCATCGATGAAGTGGAGCTGGCGTTGCACGTCGGCGTAGCTATAGAAGAGAATGGTCTCCGCCGGCTTGCCATCGCGGCCCGCGCGGCCGATCTCCTGGTAGTAGCTCTCCACGCTGCCGGGCATGTTCCAGTGGATCACGAAGCGCACGTCGCTCTTGTCGATGCCCATGCCGAAAGCGATGGTGGCACAGATCACGTGGCAACGTCCTTGGATGAACTCATCCTGCACAGTGCTCCGCTCTTGCGGTTCCATGCCCGCATGGTAGTGGGCTGCGCGTATGCCCATGGCCCTTATGCGTTCGGCCAACTGCTCGCAGCTCTTGCGGCTCTGGCAATAGATGATGCCGCACTGGCCGTTGTGCTTGGCGAGGATGCGCCCGAGCTGCGCGCTCTTCTTCTGTCCGGGCAACACGGCCAACGACAGGTTGGGGCGATCGAAGGACGCGATGAACAAGCGGGGCGTGCGAAGCCCAAGCAGTTCGCCGATATCGCTGCGCACCGCTGCATCGGCGGTGGCTGTGAGCGCCACAACCGGCACTTCCGGAAAACGCTCTTTTAATATGTGCAAGCGTTTGTATTCCGGCCGGAAGTGATGACCCCAGTTGCTGATGCAATGCGCTTCGTCGATGGCGATCAGACGCAGCGGTAGCTGAGCGATGGCATCGAGGAAGCCTTGACTGAAGATGCGCTCCGGTGAAACGTAAAGGAGCTTCAACGCACCATTGCGAAGGTCTTGCCAGAGCAACTGCTCTTCATCGTAGGTCAACGTGCTGTTGAGGAAGGCCGCAGCGATGCCGTTGGCCTGTAGGGCCTGCACTTGGTCCTTCATCAACGCGATGAGCGGTGACACGACCAGCGTTATGCCATCCAGTGCCAGGGCCGGGATCTGGAAGCAAAGGCTCTTGCCTCCGCCAGTAGGCATCAGGATCACAGCGTCCTTACCATCCAACACATGATCGATGGCTTCGCGCTGGAGTGGCCGGAAGTTGTGATAGCCGAAGTGCTTGTGAAGCAGTTCTTCAGGTGCTCTGGTGTGGGGCAGATCGACGATTTCCATGTCAATGTGGTTCGGACAATGTAGAAGAGCGGTCGTCTGGCATGCGCCTTTGGCCCTTGGCTTTTGGCCGTTGGCTTGTTAACATGTGTTCGAGTGCCCCAACGCCCGGTGCCAATGACCGTTGGCGAAAGGCCAACGGCCAATGACCTATCCACATACTTTCGGAGCGATGCGATCACGACTGCTCCCGGCACTCCTTCTCCTCTCCCCCCTCGGAGTCTTCGCGCAAGGCGAAGGATTACCCATTGGCGCGCGACCTGCGGGTATGGGCAACGCAACGGTCACGCTGGTTGACCTCTGGAGCGTTCACCACAATCAGGCCGGTCTGGCCGGGCTGAAGAACACCACCGTCGGTGCCTTCTACCAGCGCCATTTCCTCAGCGAGGAGTTGAGCCACCAAGGCCTTGCTGTGGCCATCAAACTGGGCAAAGGCACCTTGGCCCTGAACGGGAACCTCTTCGGCTTCGACCTGTACCGGGAAACGAAAGCAGGGTTGGCCTATGCGATGAACTTCGGTGAAGGATTGCGTGCGGGCATCCAACTGGATTACCTCAACATCAGGCTGGGCGAGGGCTACGGCAGCAAAAGCGCTGTTGCGGCCGAGATCGGTGTGCAAGCGCGACTTGTCGAGAAGCTTTGGATCGGCGCGCACGTGTACAACCCGAACCGCGCCAAGATCGGTGGACCGTATGATGAACGCGTGCCTACCGTCTTCCGCGCAGGCCTTGGCTGGCTGCCGAGCAACAAACTCACCATCAACTGCGAGCTGGTGAAGGACATCGACCAGCCCGAAGGCATACGAGCGGGGTTGGAATGGCAACCGAACAAAGTGCTCTTCTTGCGCACGGGTATCAGCACGGCACCAGTGCAGGGCCACTTCGGCTTGGGTCTGCGTTTCGGGAAGATCGATGCGGATCTGGCCGTTTCCTTCCGTAGCCAGTTGGGTGCTACCCCGCAGGTGGGATTGCTCTATCGATTCGAGTAATGGGGATCCAGCGAATCCTTGCATGTTGCTGGGCGATCGCAATGGCGGGTATTGCCTTCTCCCAAGGCGAAGACAAGATCCCACGGGATCTGATCGAACAACGCATTGAGGCAGCCGCTGAACAGTTGGGCGAAGACAACGATATAGACCTGACCATACTCTTCGACGCGCTAGTGGGCTACTACTTGGACCCCATCAACCTGAACCGCACGGATGCCGAAGAGCTCAGCAAACTCCAGTTGTTGAACGATGCGCAGATCGGCTCGTTGCTGGCGCATATCGCCGATCACGGGCGTTTGTTGAGCATCTACGAACTACAGACGGTGCGCGGCTGGGATGCCCGCACGATACAGCTCCTTCGGCCGTTCGTTGCGGTTCCGGAGAACGACAAACGCACGCAAGCCTCCTTCAAGGAGATCATGAAGAACGGCACGCACGAAGTGATCGTGCGCAGCGTGTTGAACATACAGGAGCGCAAAGGCTTCATGGACCGCGAGAACATCTTCGGACAGGACTATGCCGACCCTGATGGCGATCCGCTGCCGGACTTCAACGATCCGCAGGTGGTGGACTCGTTACGCACCAACAACAAAGTGTATTTGGGCGGTCCGGCTAAACTGTATGCCCGTTACCGCTTCCGCTATCGGCAGAACATCAGCTTCGGGATCACGGCTGAAAAGGACGAAGGCGAAGAGTTCTTCACCGGTACACAGCAGCAAGGTTTCGACTTCTACAGCGCGCATCTTTTCGTGCGGAACATCGGTCCGGTGAAGGCGTTGGCGATCGGCGATTACCAAGCGCAGTTCGGCCAAGGACTTACGTATTGGAGCGGGCTTGCATTCGGAAGCAAGAGTGCCTACACGATGAACGTGAAGCGCAATGGCGCTGGCCTGCTGCCCTATGCCAGCGTGAACGAGAACCTGTTCCTGCGTGGCATCGGCGCCACCGTGGGGCTCGGCAAGTCCATGGAATTCACCGCGTTCTACAGCCAGCGCAAATTGGACGCGAACACCGACAGCATAAGCACCCAGGACAATAGTGCCGGGGACGTGGGTGTGATCTTCAGTTCGTTCCAAGAGGATGGTCTGCACCGCACCCACAACGAGCTCGAAAAGAAGGACGCGCTGGATGCACGCACCATCGGCGGCCATCTCAGGTACAAGCGTAAAGCCTTGATAGTGGGCGGCACGGTCGCGAACGTTTCGTTCGGGACGAAGTTGCAACGCGACCTCAGGCCGTACAATCAGTTCGAATTCCAGGGATCGGAGAACACCACCATGGGGATCGACCTGAACTGGTTGTGGCGCAACGTGAGCGTGTTCGGCGAAGTATCGCGCAGCAGCAACGGTGGTATGGCCTACAACATCGGCACCCTGCTCGCCTTGGACAAAGCGGTGTCGCTGGCCGTTGTCTACCGCAATTACCAGCGCAACTTCCACGGGCTGGTGAGCACGGGCTTCGCCGAAGGCAGCAATCCTTGGAATGAGCGCGGGGTGTACACGGGCATCGAGATCAAGCCAAGCCGCGAATGGCTCGTGAACGCCTACTTCGATCGCTTCAGCTTCCCCTGGTTACGCTACTTGACCAACGCCCCGAGCGATGGCTACGATGCCTTGGCCCAGCTGACCTGGAGGCCCAGCCGCAGGACGGAATTGTACGTCCGCGCGCGGTATCAGGACAAGGCGAAGAACACGGATGTGGATGTGGAAGGCATCGACTTCATCGTGCGCAGCGAGCAATCGAACTACCGCTTCAACGCCAGTTACAAAGTGACCGACGCGATCAGCTTGCGCACACGGGCGGAGGCCATCAACTACCAGCGCGGCGAGGGGCCACTGCAGCACGGCTTCCTCATCTATCAGGATCTGGTGAGCCGACCGCTTCGAAGCACATTCGAATACACCCTTCGTCTTGCGCTCTTCGACACGGACGACTATGATACGCGGGTGTATGCGTTCGAGAACGACATCATCGGATTGTTCTCCATTCCGCCGTACTACGGTCGCGGCATGCGTTGGTACGCCATGGTACGCGCAACGCCGCTGCGGCGAGTGGACATATGGCTGCGCTACGGTGCTTGGTTGTACAACGACCAGGACAGTTACAGCAGTGGCCTGCAGGAGATCAACGGTTCCGTGCGCAGCGAGGTGAAGATGCAGGTGCGGGTGATGTTCTGAGGCAAAAAAGAAAAGAGGCCGACCGGTGTCGACCTCTTTCCCCGCCACTTGCATGGCGACCATCCCGTCGGCACTCATGTGCCAACCAAGTACCGCGATCAATTGCGCGGCTCTTCCAGGATCCTTGTTGCAAGGTCCAGGATACGGGTATCGTCCAGCGCAACAACACCACCGTCAGGTCCGCCTTCCAGATGCACACCCATGCTCTTGCCTTCGGAGTGATTGAAACCTCCGAAATAGTTCCACACGGTTTCCACGTTCATGTCCAACTCGCTGGCAATGCGATGAATGCTGCCATCCGGAAGACGGTCCTTGATGCGGCGCAGTTCGTTGAAAGTGATATTCATGGGTTTGGGGTTTTGGTTGGCGACCGGCCCGGATGCCGGAAGCGTTTCTGGCCCTTCGAATGTACAGCCACAGTTCGCGGATCGTTCACTTGTTGAAGGTTTTTTTTCGTGCTTCGACCGGTCGCCGGATACCTTTCCAACCATGCTTCCGCTGAAGCGCTTGTGCGTCCTTGTGTTGGCCGTTTGGCATGGGGCCTTGGCCGCGCAACAATTCGACGTTCGGGTGTACGGCGCAGGATCAGGGCTGCCCAGCGCAACGGTGGATGCCATCCGCGAGGATAGTCTCGGCTACCTGTGGGTGAACACGGCCGGCGGGCTCTGCCGGTTCGATGGTCATCGGTTCGAAGTATGGACCAAGGACTTGGGTCCGCCACCCAAAGAGGTAAATGCTTTCCTACAACCTGAGGACAGCACCTACAAGATGTCGTGCGCGAACAGCGGACCTCATCCGGACGGTATTGAAGCACAAACCTGGGTCACCGACCGACGAGGCAATACCTGGATCGGGCGCACCGATGGTGCATGGCGGATCGGACCTAGGCCGTTGATCCATCTGAGCGCAACGAACGGACTTGGCCACAACGATGTGCTCTGCATGCACGAAGACCGCAGCGGCGCTATTTGGATCGCTACCGCGTTCGGCGGACTGGCCCGATTCACGGGTGATGCGTGCATCAACATCACCGAACGGGATGGATTGAAGGCGCGTGCGGTAAGCGCCGTGCTCCGGACGCGCAATGGTTCCCTTTGGATCGGCACCAGCGGCGGCGGAGTTACCCGGTCGGACAGCAACGGCATGCGCTCCTTCACCGTACGCGAAGGGCTGATGGATGGCTACGTGACCTGTCTCGCCGAGCACTGGGATGGCTCCTTGTTGGTCGGCACCGTGGCACATGGCATCTTCCGCTGGAACGGGACACACTTTGAGCAACCTGCTTGGGCCAGTAGTGTGATGAATACGCACATCAACCGTATCCGTACATGCGGCGATACGGTGCTGTGGGTAGCGGCGGAAGCAGGGTTGTTCGCGATGGTGCGCAACGGGTTGATGCAACGCTGGAACGGGTTCGACGAGGCGGCGACCGATGTACTGGTGGATGGCGAGCGCACATGGATCGGTCGAGAGGACGGGTTGGGTTATCAGGTGAACGGGCGTGCGGTGCCGTACCGCGATCGCGACCGGGATCTGCCAACGGGCGTGCAGGTGAATGCGCTGACGCAGGATGGTAGCGGCAACGTTTGGGCGGCTACGGACGGCAGCGGTTTATGGAAGATCGCTGGGACAGGACTCAAACAATTCACTACACGGGACGGTTTGAGCAGCAATCGTGTGGAGCAGGTGTTGCTCGATGCGTACGATAATGTCTGGGTCGGCACGGCACGGGGCTTCGACATGCTGGAGTTCGATGTGTTGCAGGAACGCCTGTTGAACGTGCGACACTACGGCACGGACGATGGCTTCGCCGGGCTTGAAGCCTTTCGCAACGCCTGCTTTCTGGACACCGACAGTACGCTCTGGTTCGGCACGGTGAACGGCGCAACGCATTTCGACCCGGCCCGCGTGGTGACCATTGATGCAGCACCACGCGCACGCATCATCCGGCTGTTGCTCAACTACGAGGAAGTGGATTGGAGCCCATGGTGCGCTAACGTTGGTGCCGACGGCTTGCCCGTTGGGCTTTCATTGCCGTTCGACAAGAACCACCTGACCTTCGGGTACGTGGGCCTTTCCTTGGCCAACCAAGAGAAGGTGCGGTATCAATACATCCTCGATGGCCATGACCCGGACTGGTCGCCCGTTGTACGCGAAGAGCGTATCACATACACCAATATTTCCCCGGGTACATACACCTTCAAAGTGATCGCGCGCAATGCCGACGGCATATGGAACGAGGAGCCGGCCAACTTCACCTTCACCATCAAGCCACCGCTTTGGAAGACCGCTGGCTTTATTTCGGCTAGCGGTGCTTCCGTGGTGCTACTGCTGTTCGGTTTCATTCGTCTGCGCACCCGACGCTTGCGCCGCGCTGCGGAACAACTGGAAAGCATGGTGGATGAGCGCACCAAACAATTGGCCGAGGAGAAACGCCACAGCGATGACTTGCTGCTGAACATCCTGCCGGCCAGCACCGCCGCCGAACTGAAAGCCAAAGGCACAGCCGAGGCACACCGCTACGAGCACTGCACCGTTCTGTTCAGCGACTTCAAAGGCTTCACCGGTTTCAGCGAAGGCATGGCGAGCGACAAACTGGTTGCCGAGCTGGATCGTTTCTTCCGCGCTTTCGACAGGCTGTGCGATGTCCACCGGATGGAGAAGATCAAGACGATCGGTGATGCCTACATGTGCGCTGCGGGTGTGCCGAACGAAGACCCCGACCATGCGATGAACGCAACGCGCATGGCACTGGCCATGCTGGAAGAAGTGAAGCGTATCAACGTCCTGCGCGCCGAGGAAGGTCAGGAGGCCTGGCCCATCCGCATCGGCTTGCACAGCGGGCCGCTCACGGCGGGTGTGGTGGGCGAGAAAAAGTTCGCATTCGACATCTGGGGTGGCACGGTGAATCTGGCCAGCCGTATGGAAAGCAGCGGGGAAGCCGGTAAGGTGAATTGCAGCGGCGCCACGTATTCGCTCATCATGGACCACATGCGCTGCACGCCGCGTGGGCCGGTACGTGTCAAGGGGAAGGGAGAGGTGCACATGTACTTTGTGGAGGGGTGGCGGTGAAGCAGTGAAGCGGAGACAAAGCAGCCTTTGCGACCTTCGCACGTCATACCGGCAACCGATCCCCAACATGCGTATTGCACTATTGCCCATTGCACTGTTCCCCTTGGCGCTCGCCGCTCAGCCGCTGGGCATCGGCTTCTACACGCACTTCGAGACGTGTTCCAACAGCAACGGCTCGGTACAGGCATGGGCGAGTGGCGGGGTGCAGCCTTACAACTATCTCTGGAGCAATGGCGCTACCACCGATTCCACTTCCGGGCTTTCGGCCGGTTGGCATGTGCTTACGGTTACGGACAACATTGGTACTGTTAAGGTGGACAGTACCGAGGTCCTCAACATTCCCGATCTCGGACCATACAATGGCTCAGGCACTTATGCTGGGGCCGAATTCTGGAGCGGCTATGGAGTACCGTGCGAAGGGGAATGCAATGGGGCGATGATCATGGACGATATTTTCTGGCTTGGCACCGGCCCCTACTCCTATACCTGGAGCAGCTCGATCACCCAGATCGGCATCTCCGTGCAAGGCGATCCCATCTTCTACGGGTTCTGTGCGGAGGAGAATATCACATACACCGTGTACGACCAGTTCGGATGCTCCAGCAATGGTTTCTTCCAAGTGACTTCAATAGACAGCAGCTTCTTTGCACGGGTCGATTCGGTGCAAGAAGCCGATTGCATTCTTGATGATGGAGCGGTTTGGATCTCGTTCCCCAGTTGGGTGGCAGACGTGTACTTGTACCAGGGTGCTAACCTTCTGGACAGCACGATCAATGAAATGTATTCCACCTCGTTCGATGGTTTGGAGGCGGGCGATTATGATCTGCGCGTAGCCTATGAGAGTTCCGGCTGTGAGCATTGGTTGTCGTTCACCGTTCCGGGGCTCGGCTTCGGATGCAATTCGGTAAGCGGCACTGTGTTCGTTGATACCGATGACGATTGCCTACAGTCCGGTGGTGAAGTCGGGGTACCGTACACCGTGCTGCGCATGGACCCGATCGGCGAATTGGCCATTACGGGTCCGGACGGCAGCTATTTCGCAACGCTACCCGACGGGAATTACACGCTGACGCAACTGGACACCACGCTCATTGCCTTCTGCCCCCAACCGCAGCCATTTCCTTTCACCATTGCAGGTGCCAACGTGGTGATGCACATTGCAGATAGCAGCACAGCGCCATTCGACCTGTCCATCGCTGCCGTAAGCGGCGTCGCACGACCGGGTTTCAACCAGAACGTTTGGGCCACGGTGAGCAACGAAAGCGGTTATGCGAGCGGACCGATCACAGTAACCATCGCGCTCGATCCGGAAGTGGTCTATACGACCGCAACACCCACGCCCAGTTCCGTGGCCGGGAATGTGCTCACCTGGAACCTCCCCTTCCTTCCCGGCTTCGGCACGTACCAATTCCACGTTGTGGGTGTGGTCACCGCGTCATTGTTTCAACTGGTAACACACGAGCTCGACATGAGCAATTCGCTCACCGAGTCAACCCTCGCCAACAACACGTTCACCAGCACGCGTACTGTAACCGGCAGCTACGACCCCAACGACAAGACCGCATTCACCAGTAGTGGCGTCAGCACCACCGATTACCTGATCGCGCAGGACGAGTACATCGACTACGTGATCCGCTTCCAGAACACCGGCACCGACACGGCCTTCACCGTGGTCGTCACCGATACGCTCGCCGCGGAACTCGACATGTCGAGCTTCCAACAAGGTGTGTCCAGCCATCCCTTCACGGTGGCCTTCAAACCCGGTCGCGTGGTGGAATGGCGTTTCGAGAACATCCTGTTGGCCGACAGCAACACGAACGAACCAGCAAGCCATGGAGCGATCGGCTTCCGCGTTCAACCCGCCTTGCCCTTGCTGCCGGGCACGCTGTTGGAAAACGAAGCCGACATCTTCTTCGACTTCAATGCTCCCGTGCGGACGAACACGAGCACGCTGCTCGCTTCTTCGGGCATGGGTGCGAACGAAGTACAAGAACGGAACACCTTCGTGGTCTTCCCCAATCCGGCAAACGATCAGCTGACCATCATCACAAATGGCTTTACGCCAAGTTCCGTGCGCATCATTTCAGCGGATGGCCGCAGCGTTCAGTACCAACGGACCACGAGCGATCGTGTGGAAGTGGACATCGTGGCACTGAACGCCGGGGCATACATCGTGGAAGTTGTAGCCACCGATGGCACTACGTATCGCCAGCGCGTGATCGTCCGCTAGCGCTGGAGTATCAACCCTTCCACACGAAGGCCGCATCGGGCACTTCCCACTTCTTGCCGGTAGCGTCCACCACGGCAACACGCACCGTGAAGGTGGTGCCAGCGGGCAGGTTGGCGATCATCTTCCTCATCGCAGCGGTGAGCGTGCCGTTAGTGGAAGTCAGCGCTTCGTGTTTGCCCTCGCAGTTCTTGATGCACACAGTAAGGCCCGTGATGCGCGCACTGGTGACACAACCGATGAGCTTCACCTCGGTGGCGGTCTTCCATTCGGCGGAGGTCACGTCGCCCGTGAGTTTGCCGCAGACCTGCGCGCGTGGCGGGCCTCCGGGGAATTCGGCCGAACGGAAAGGGGAAGCGGTGAGCACGGTTGCGGCTTGGCCGACGTTCGGCGAGGAGAAGGCGAGCGAAATGGAGAGAAGGTGTGTGTACATGATGTGTGGGTGTTGGTCCACAGCATCAATGCACTTGGAAAAGAGAGGTAACGCTCAGTTGCCCTGCTCCCCGTCCCGGTCCTCCCCGCTGAACACACTGCCCACCATATCACTGAAGCGTGTGCTGTCGAACAGTTGGCGTCGACCCAAACGGCTGTGCTCGGAGAGGCCGTGCAACACGAACTCTGCCCACAGTGGCACTTCGTCGGCGGTGAGGTACTTGTGCTTGGCGATCACCAGGTCTAATAGACCGGGCACCGTGTCGAGTGTTTCGCGGTAGAGGTTGTCGCTGGCTTCGTTCAGTAGATCCACCTCATGCTCATCGAAGTGTGCGGTGATCACTGCGAAGGGATCGACAACGTTCGCAGCCTTCCGCTTCTTCACCGCATCCGGGAAGAGCTCCTTGAACACATTGCGCAGGCTGAGCGTCAGCAAGTGCTGCGCGACTTTCGCCGGGCCTTCCTGCTCGCCTTCATACACCAGTTCGATCTTGCCCGTGATCGCGGGGATCACCGCGAAGAGGTCCGCAATACGCACAACAGTACGCTTCTCGCCGGTGCGCAGGGTGCGCAATTCGGCAGCGCTGATGACGCTTTCCAGCGCGCTGATGGTGAGCCGCGCGCTCACCCCGCTCTTCTTGTCCACGAACTCGCTGTCCCGCGCTTCCATAGCAATGCGCTCGATGAGCACACGGATCAGGTCCGGCAGTACCACATGTTGCAGTTGGTCCTTGGGCGAGCGTGCTTCCTGGGCGGTGATGCGCATGCCCAGTTCCAACGTCGGCGGGTAGTGCGTAAGGATCTGCGATTGGATACGGTCCTTCAGCGGTGTAATGATGGCACCACGGTTGGTGTAATCCTCAGGGTTGGCGGTAAAG
Source organism: uncultured Bacteroidota bacterium (assembly GCA_902825795.1). Classification (GTDB taxonomy): domain Bacteria; phylum Bacteroidota; class Bacteroidia; order Flavobacteriales_F; family PHOS-HE28; genus PHOS-HE28. The sequence continues at coordinate 6,941 of CADECG010000007.1, read as the reverse complement.
ACGAATTGGATATCGAGCGGCAGGCGCAGCTTGAAACCGCGGATCTGCACATCGCCCTCTTGCAGGATGTTGAACAGCGCTACCTGGATGCGCGGTTGCAGATCCGGCAGTTCGTTGATGACGAAGATGCCCCTATGGCTGCGCGGCACAAGGCCGAAGTGGATCACGCGCTCATCCCCATAGTCCAACTTCAGGTTCGCGGCTTTGATAGGATCGCTGTCGCCGATGAGGTCGGCCACGGTAACATCCGGTGTGGCGAGCTTCTCGGTGTAACGTTGGTCGCGGTGCACCCATGCGATCGGCGTGTCGTCGCCGTGCTGTGCGATCAGCTCCTTGGCGTAGCGCGAGATCGGGTTGAGCGGATCGTCGTTCACCTCACTGCCTTGCACGATGGGCATCCACTCATCGAGCAGCTGCACGAGCGATCGCGCCATGCGCGTCTTCGCCTGACCGCGCAGACCAAGGAGATTGATGCTGTGGCCGCTGAGGATGGCGCGCTCAAGGGCAGGAACGACAGTGTGCTCGTAGCCATGGATGCCCTCAAACAACGGCTTCTTCGCGGTGATGCGCGCGATCAGGTTGGCGCGCAGTTCAGCCTTCACGCTGCGGCTTTGCCAGCCGCTCTTCTTCAGTTCGCCTAGGGTCGGGGCGACGTTAACGTCGCCCGTATGAGCAGATATCATGATGCTTTTCGATTGGATGTATGATCGCGGAACACCATGTCCGCCAAGCCTTGCAGGCCGGTGTAGAACGCGCGGCCTTGGTTGGCTTCGGTGAAGCGCTCAATGAAGCGTTGCAGGTAAGTGTCCTGCGCGATCATGAAGGTGGTGATGGGGATATGTGCCTTGCGCGCGCGCACAGCGGCATCCAGCGTCCGTGCCACGATGAAGTCGTCGAGGCCCACGCTGTTCATGTAGTACTCGCCGTCGTGTTTGATGCAGCTCGGCTTGCCGTCGGTGATCATCACGATGCGGCGGTTCTTCAACTTGCGGCGGCGCAGGATGTCCATGCTCAGTTCCAAGCCGGCGACGGTATTGGTATGGAACGGCCCTACTTGCAAATACGGCAGATCCTTCAGGCTCACTTGCCATGCGTCGTTGCCGAACACCACGAAGTCCAGCGTGTCCTTCGGGTAGCGTCGTTTGATGAGTTCGGCCAGCGCCATGGCCACCTTCTTGGCGGGGGTTATGCGGTCCTCGCCGTACAGGATCATGCTGTGGCTGATGTCAAGCATCAGCACCGTGGCGCAGGCGCTCTGGTGTTCCGTTTCGATCACTTCCAGATCGTCCTCGCTCAGTTGCAGGTCATCCACGTTGCGCTGCTGAGCGTTGCGGATGCTATCGCTCATGGCAACCTGTTCAATGCGATCGCCGAAGCGGTAGGTGCGGCGGTCGCTGGTGGGCTCATCGCCCTCCCCGACTTTCCGCAGACCGTGCGTGCCGCGATCGCTTTTCTTCAACTGGCCGAAGACTTGGTCCAAGGCGCGTTCGCGGATCAACTGCTCGGCCTTGCCGGTCAGTGGTGTCTTGCCGCCCTTCGTTGGCGGATCGCCGATGATGCCTTTCTTCCGCAGATCGTCCTTGAAATTCTCCAGCGTGTACTCCTTGCTGAAGAGCGGCTGCTCCTTATCGATCTCCTTCATCCAACTCAACGCCTCTTCCACATCGCCGCTGGTGTGCGTGAGCAGTTCCAGAAAAAGCGGCAACAGTTTCTCGAAGGGCGTGCGGTCGTCCTGTGGTGGGATGTACTTGGAGAAACGGGTGCCGAGCATGTTCATCCCGACTTGCGGGGGGATGAAGGTAGCGGGCACTTCAGCGCTTGCCCTCCGGCTCGAAATCGAGCACCAACGAATTCATGCAGAAGCGCTTGCCTGTCGGTGGCGGACCATCGTCGAAGATGTGGCCTAGGTGACTATCGCAGCGGCCGCACAACACCTCGGTGCGCACCATGCCCAGTGTTGCATCGGTCTTATAGGCCACGCTGGCGGGGCGCAACGCCTCGTAGAAACTGGGCCAGCCGCAGCTGCTGCCAAACTTGCTGTCGCTCTTGAACAACGGGTTGCCGCATACCGCGCAGTAGTAGTTGCCAAGACCTTCAAAATCCCAATACTTGCCGGTGAAGGGCCGCTCGGTATCGGCCTCGCGGGCAATGGCATAGACGCTCTCGGGCAGCACGCGCTTCCACTCCGCATCAGCAATGTTGAGCTTGGTGGTATCGGTGCGTGAGTAGTACGGGTTGTTGGCTGGTTGCATGATGGGGTCGGGCGAAAGGACCTGCTGCCCGCTGTGCTGCGCGCACCCGGCAGTGGCGAGCGCAAGTGAGAGCAGTACGGGTATGGTTGAACGCATGCACAAAGGTGTGCACAGAATGCAATTGCGATCGTTGCGCAGGCGACATTCGGGCGATCGACTGAAAGCCTGTCGGCGGAGCTCAACTGGCTTAGCGTGCCCAGCCGCAGCTATGTGGTGTACATGACTTCCACCGACCCGGCCCTGCCGAACAGCGAGTGGAAAGCCGTTGGCACCACCACCAAGCGTCATTTCACGATCACTGAACTGGAATCCGGTAAGCCTTACTGGTTCCAAGTTGCTGCCGTGAACGCCGCTGGCGAAGGCCCCACCACCGAACCGATGATGAGCCGCGCCGCGTAAGCGCAGCCACTATCGCACAGGGCCCTGCCCTGCTACCACTCCTCAGACGCCACCCCGCGATGCATCGCGGGGTGGTTTTGTTTTTGGGGGGGAGAATCCCATCACCGTAGAGGTAAGTACATACTAGAACGGACCGCCCTCGAGCAGTTCGGCTTGAAACCCACAACCGTCAAGGAAATGAGCAACGATTCATTTCCTAACGGACTGACTATCGGGTTGCTCGACACCCTTCCCTGTGCCGCTGGTATCCTGATCGGTGTTCTCCTTGTGCGGTGGAATCACCCGTAGGTACATGACAGTGTCACGTAGCTCCCGATTCTCCCGTTCAAGCTCGATAGAATCGACGTTGGCCGATCGCACACCCGCACCATAGCTCAATGTGCAAAGGCCGCCTATAATGAGAGGGGTTAGAATGCCCAACCACACGTCTGGGACCTTGGCTAGGAAATTCGGCTTTGGCTCAGCGTGCGGCCCGAAGTGCGTTACGTATTCCTCCGCGCGCAACAGCCTATTCTTGAGGCTAGAACGATGACGCAGCGTCGCGATCGACTTGCCCTCGTTTGTATCATGGTAGTACCATGCATCGTTTGCCAGTTCCACGACGCGGTCATATTCGACCGACCCTGGACGCAGCAGATGCGATATGGAAGATGCGGTCCGTGCCTGCCATTCGTTGTCCCCGTTTTCGGGTAAGCCGTCCACTTGGGCGATGCGTTCGCGTATTAGCCTCAGTGCTTTCCGCTTATTCATCCGGCCAAACTACCCGATCCCAATACTTGGCGGCGATCAGCGCCTGATAAGTGAAGCGGCGGCCGTCCCCTTGCTCCACAGCAATGGAAACTACATGCCAGTTGGGAAAGCCATCGGGCGGTTCGGCTGGGATGGGTTCCCAAGGCCGGTAAGAAATGAGCACTAAAGCAAACTACTAGCACCGCTTTTGGCGGCTATGTATTGGGCGGGCGACCTGGTTCTTTGCGCTTCCTAAGCCCACCAATTAGGGAGGCTGCGCCACTTAGGCCAAAGAGAGTAATGACAGCGATCATTAGCCCGGCAAGGGTAAGTGATCGATTATCGGCAGCATTGATTTGTGCAGCAACTGAATCTTCGATCCTATTCATTCGATCGATAGCTGCCACCAAATCATTTCGGAGCAGGGGAATTGCTAAAGCCCTGTCGGGGGTCGTTCCTAAGGCTGCTTCCAATGCCGCCAGTCTTTGCGACAAAGAATCCGTGCCCGATACATTGGACAGGCTATCCAACGAGGCGCGCAACGCCGCTACTTCATGCGCCACGTAAGCGGGGACCGAGCTTTCGGCCATCTGTAAAAGGCGCTCATTGATGTCGCCGGTCGAATCCGTAACAGCCATCAGGTGCCTACTCTGTCGAACAAGCGTGTCGCTAACCGCAATAAGCTCTGAGTACTTGGCCAACACTTTTTTCAAGTCCGCGTTCAAATTTCTCATTGGGCCAAAAAACTGAACGCCCAGATAAATCGCCATAATCAGAAGAAAGACGGTCTGACCCAGGTTAAGGACGAGCTTGATGCGTTCCCACTTCATGCCACCAAACTACCCGATATGATCACTTCGCATCGATTAGAGCCTTATAAATGAGGCGGCCATCAGCTCGTCGAACTACCCTAGCTCAACCCGCTGATCACACCATTGCTGTCAATGTCCATGCCTTCGGCGGCGGGCACTTCCGGCAGGCCGGGCATACGCATGATCTCGCCGCAGATGGGCACCACGAAACCGGCACCGGCACTGATCTCGATGTCGCGCACGGTAATGCGGAAGCCCGTGGGTGCAGCGCGCAAAGCCTTGTTGTCGCTGAAGCTGTATTGCGTTTTGGCCATGCAGATGGGCACGCCGTTGAGTCCCAACTTGTCTATGCGGCGCAGGGCCGTTTCGGCATCGGCGCTGTAGTCCACACCGTCGGCGCGATAGATCTCCCGGGCGATAGTGCCGATCTTGTCCTTGATGGAAAGTGCCAGGTCGTACAGCGGTTTGAAGTTGCTGGTGCCGCTTTCGGCTACGCGCACCACGGCGGTGGCAAGATCCGTCATACCGGCTCCTCCTTTCGCGAAGCCTTCGGCCAGCACCGCTTCGGCGCCGCGCTCCTTGCAATACGCTTTCACCATGTCAATCTCCTCGGGTGTGTCCGTGGGGAAGTGGTTGACGGCCACAACAGCCTGCACGCCGAACTTGGCCATGTTCTCGATGTGGCGGCCCAGGTTGGCGAGACCGGCCTTCAGGCGCTCGGGGGCAGGCGTACCCGCGTCCTTCACTTCGGCACCGCCGTGGTAGCGCAGTGCGCGGATGGTGGCCACGATCACGGCAGCGCTCGGTTTCAACCCGGCAGCGCGGCACTTGATGTCGAAGAACTTCTCCGCACCCAGGTCCGCACCGAAGCCGGCTTCCGTCACCACGTAGTCGCCGAGGCTGAGGCCCATCTTGGTAGCGAGCACGCTGTTCACTCCCTGCGCGATGTTGGCGAACGGGCCGCCGTGTAGGATCGCGGGATTGTTCTCCAACGTTTGCACCAAGTTGGGCTTGATCGCATCCTTCAGGAGGATGGCCATGGCGCCCTGCGCGTTCAAGTCGCGCGCATACACGGGCGTGCGGTCGAATTTCTGGCCCACGTAGATGTTGCCGAGACGTGTCTTGAGGTCATCGAACGACGTGGCGAGACAGAGAATGGCCATCACCTCGCTGGCCGGTGTAATGTTGAAGCCGTCCTGCCGTGGGATACCGTTGCCCGTACCGCCGAGCCCGATGGTGATATCGCGCAGCGCGCGATCGTTCATGTCCATCACGCGCTTCCAAGCGATGGTGCGCGGGTCGATGTTCAGCGTGCGCTTGCGGTTCTGCAGGTTGTTGTCGATGAGCGCGGCCAGGAGGTTGTTCGCCTTCTCGATCGCACTGAAGTCTCCGGTGAAGTGCAGGTTGATGTCCTCCATCGGCACCACTTGCGCATAGCCGCCACCCGCGGCGCCGCCCTTCATACCAAAGACAGGACCGAGACTTGGTTCGCGCAGCACAACGATGCTCTTCTTGCCGATCTTGTTCAAGCCTTCGTTGAGGCCGATGCTGGTGGTGGTCTTGCCTTCGCCCGCTGGTGTGGGCGAGAGCGCGGTGACGAGGATGAGTTTTCCCTTGGCGGCCTTGGCCTCATCGATCAACGTCAGCGGCAACTTTGCCTTTGTGCGACCATACGGCTCGATCGTCTCGGGGTCGATGCCAAGGCGTTGGGCGATCTGCGCAATGGGTTTCATCTGCGCCTTCTGCGCGATCTCGAGGTCTGAAGGAAAGCTCATGGGAGAAATGAATGTGGAGATGTGGGGGATGTGGAGATGCGTTGGATGCGTGGGTCAGTCAACCACAACGGTAATGGGTTTGGCGTTGCCCACGCGCACGATGTAGTTGCCCTTGCGCACCCGCGCACCGGCGTTGTTGCGCAGGTTCCAGGTCCATTGCGCCGCGTTAGGCACTTGGCGCTGCAGCACGGAGCGGCCCAGTGCGTCGATGATCGTTACGTCCACCATACCGTTCGTGGCGGCCATGCTGAACGAAACCTGTTCGCTTGCAGGGTTCGGCCATGCGGTGGTGTTGGCCGTGGATGAGGGCTCTTGCACACCCACGATCGGTGTCAGGTGACTGCTGTACACCCCGTTGCCATGCGTGCCGACAACGATCACTCCGTCGCTGGTGCGCAGCGCAATACTGTTGATGGGCACGTTGCCGATCAGGTTCGGACCTTCCAGCTCCCACACCGTGTTGGTGCCGTCGAGCAGGTCGGTACTGAACAAACCCACGCTGGTGCCAACGAAGTAACGCGCGGGATCTCCGTTGCCCGATGGGTAGATGGCAGCCCAGTAACACGCAGGGCCATTGCCGCTGCCGCTGGCGTTCTCTTCCAAATTGCCGCTGATGTCGGTCCAGTTCACACCGGCATCTGTCGTGTGCCACACGCTCTTCACGCCGTAGTTGCTGAAGGTGAGCATCCATTCGTCGCCGTTGTGGTCGTTGGGTGCTACGCAGCTCACATAGCCTGCTGGCCAGCCCGGCCAGTCGATCTGAGTGCGCGTGGGTGTGGCGCTGTCTGCGCTGTCCAACAGGTAGAAGCGGCCCGTGCTCGTACCATAGCCCAAGCGATTGCTGCGCGCTGCACTGATCTCGAGACAGGTCACGCGCACGGCGATGGGCAACTGTGCTGCGGTGATGTTGGTCCAACCGTTCGTCGATGCGGTGTACCAGTTATCGGTCACGGAGATCGTGTCAAGGTCGTTGC
>CADECG010000006.1 GCA_902825795.1 uncultured Bacteroidota bacterium | reverse complement strand
TTGGTGAGCAGGTGGACGTGTGGGGCATCGTCACATCCGCTGATCGAGAGATCGGCTATCCTGACTTCCATCATGGTGACGGCCGGGTGGATCACATCAAGGCTTACGGGGCCCATAAGCTCTTCTTCGCCAACAGTGCTGTATCCGACCTGTTCGGCGCGGCGTTGGTGGAACCCGATGTTGTGCTGGATGACCTGGTGCATTGCCTTCGTGCAGAACCTTCGCAATACTCATCTGACGGAAAGAGCCGTTATTTCGCTCCGCTTGCACCTTGGCAGATTGAGGTCGATGTTGAGCAGGTCAGTAATTGACCCCCGCTTTTTTTAGCGCCTTACCGACCAACCATGCCGGTCCGATCAGTAGGAAGGCCAGGTCTTTCAGGAAACTGGGCTTCTTGCCTTCAACTTTGTGGCCGTAGAACTGGCCTAGCCAGGCAACGACAAAGACCGTGATGCCAACAGCCCACAGCGGCCACGGGGCATGATCGTCGAGCCATCGCGCGAGCACAAGAGCTGCATAACTCATCATTGCCATCCCAGACGCGATACGAAGCGACAACCGCGCGTAGAACAGGAGGAGCACCAATCCAATCACCAGTTTTGCCCAAGGAAGACGTCCCAGCCAGGGTAACTCGCCCGGTGGAATGCTCCCCAACAGCCCGATCACACTGAAGAAGATGGCCGGAACGCAGACCCAATGGATAGCGATGTTGGTAGCGTTGCGGTGGTTCTCGCTATACTCACCGAACCAGCTCTCTGCGCTACGCATGGCACTAGAGGTATCGTTCGCGGATCACACCGGCATGGTGCACCGCGTGTCCTGCGATGATCCAGCCCAAAGCGCGAACGCTCACGTTCTGACCGTTCGCCGTGCCTTGCCGCAGTAACATATCCGGGCTGAAGCTCTCGAAGAGCTTCTCGGTCGAACTGCGGACAATGTCATGTTCTTCCAAGAGGTCAGCTAAGCTGCGGCGCTCGGTGCTGCTGCTCGCCACGTAGTCGTTCTCGTCGAAACCGGGTAGTTACGTGCCGTCATGACGGGCAAAGCACATGGCCCGGTAGGCGAACACGCGCTCACTATCGATCAGGTGCTGTAGGATATCCTTGATAGTCCACTTCCCCACGGCATAACGGTACTCGGCCTTGTCGGCTTTCAGGCCTTCCAATGTCTTGTGCAGGAGCGCCGACGCATGGCCGAGGGCATGGTGCAGGCTCACGCCATCGGCTCGCCGGATGTAGTTCAAATAGTACGATGCGGCTTCGTCGGGGCCGGGTTTGCTGCTGGGCATGGTCTTCGGTTAAGGCGCACCAAGGTGCGGTCCCGCCGGGATCATTCCAAAACGATCGGCAACGCAACAGCGCGCGACGCCGAAACAAGTCGCGCGACGTATGCCCCGTGAAGGTCTTCTGGAAGTGGGAACATAGTGGCGGTCAACGCTGGCCCCAAGACACGTTGGCGTACTGTGCGCCCGCTCATGTCCAGCAGGGTCAACACTGCACGATCAGGGCAATGTAAGATCCGGAGGCCTCGACCGACTTGTGTTATCGAAATGGGAGCCGCCATGGCAGGCGCTTGCGGAGCAACCCCGAGCACCGCACTGGTCGCAAGCTTCATTGTTATGGGCAGATGATCGCTCATGTAGTAGAGCTTTCGTAGAATGGAATATGGCGTTTGGAACGAGCTGCAGTTCGTGATGTTCTCGTTCCAGCACGTGCCACTGTTCCCAAGAGGCCGGTATGATCCCGGCACCATTTGCAAGGCGCCCCCATTGGCCAGTTCGTCGCTCACGAGCAGCATGTCGAACCGGTCATCCAAGCCGCCGCCTGCGCCATCGCCGAAGAGCGTGTTCACACGCGTGCTTTGCGTATGGATCTCGGCGAACCCCGATCCGCTCCAGTTGGACCCGTCGAGGTCGAGCGGATCCGTGATCTGGATATTGCCGGATGGAGCCAGCAGTGTTGTGAACGCTTGTTCGGTGCCGGTGTAGATGTTGAAGTCACCTCCGATGATCACATGCCGGCCGGCGGGCAGTGTGGACAGGTGATCGGAGAGGATCTGCGCCATGTCCGCACGGTCATCGATGTCCTGCTGGCTATTGCTCGCCTTCAAATGCAGGGCGTACACACTTAGGAATGTCGTGTCGCCTTGGAAGATCCCATTATCCCGCAGATACAAAGTGTACACATTGATATCCCTGACATCCGTGTACAACAGCGCCTGGTCCCGAAGGCCGAGCTTGTTGTGATCATAGTAGATGGTCTGCGCCAACTTGATCGTGGCCCACGGTGCACTTTGCTGCGGCACGAAAGCGGCCATGCTGAAGCGATCGACGCCGTTGGTGTTCAGCGCTTCATCGAGAACCAATTGGGCGCCCACTGCTGTGTGGATCTCCTCTGCTATGAGCAGGTCCACCGGATGCCAAGCCAGTATACCGGCCAACGTATCAACCTTGCCTAAAGGGTTCGGGTCGGGAAAATTGAGCAGATTATAGCTCATCACGCTGAGCGTGTCCTGTGAGTGCGCAACACCTGCAATGCAGAAGACAAGGACTGTGACAAAGCGGAGCACGATGGTGGGCGATGAGCTGGCCGACAAGTTACCGGACCACCTCCACCGCACGCACTTCTTGGCTGCCTGCTATCTCCTTCAGCATCAAGTACCAACCCTTCTTCGACTTCCACCAGCCGTTCTCGGGACACTCCGGATCCGGAATGGAGATCACCCCTACGGCCACTTGCTCCCCAAGGGCTTCCCTGTATAGTGCCCTTGACCTGCGGGCGTGCACGCCAAGTGTAACGACGTCAAGCGCGGCGATACCCTTCCCGTTCAAATGGAACGCCAGCGTTGAAGCGTTTGCCCATGACCGACTGATGGGGTCGCCACCCGCCGGTACAGGTGTGATAAGTGCTTTCGCAATGCCGGTTGCGCTCAGGATCCAGGCACAGTGTTCCGCGTAGGTCGGCTCGCCATCCCGCTTGGTGCTGTCGGGTGAAATGATGCGTATCCGGATCCCAAGGTCATGGGCATTGATGCCATCAAAGCGCAGTGTGTGAATGAAGACCGAAGGTGGTCCGGGCTGCGGGTATTGCGGGTCGGCGATGATGCGGAGACCATCAATTGCCACGTTGCGATCCACGCCGTGCGTAGTGATCATGTCCGTCATGGGCACATGCAGCAGGGTATCGGTGCCAACTGCTACCACCGCGCTGCACGCAGGCAAGCCGGCGAATCCGATCTCGAACCCTTTTGTGGAGTGCGGCAAACCCGAAAGTTCAAGGCGCTCACCGGGTGCCAGGTAGTAGGCGAAGGGGCGCGTTGTTCCCGTGGTGTAGATGCGTTCATACCCCCCTTCGGCAAAAAGCCGTGCGGCTTCCTTGATGGCGTCATCGTCCATCCAGCCCTCCACCACCATCATTTTGCCTCCGCTGCGTTCGGTGATCGCGAGCCATGGATGAGCGAAGTACAGCAACCCAGCCCCGACAATACTCACGGTCACCAGCGTCAGCAATATCCTCTTGAGCCACTTCATTCAGAACCTTCCTGCAAGGTGTTGCGCAATTCGTTCAGCTCGCCACGTGCCTTGCGGTCCGAATTCACCAAGCACTGCAGTATGCCGGCTTCGCAAGCAGCGATCGCTTCCATCGTTCGTCCTACATCGGCAAGCAGCAAGGCAAGTTGATAGTAGCTGGCAACATGCGCGGGCACTTCGCGCACCAGCGTTTCAAGCAGATCGATCGCATGATCGAATTCCGCCAAGCGTTTGTGCTCCAGCGCGATCGCATACCGGAGGAACACATCCTGAGGTTCCTCGGCAAGCATGGCTTGCAGTTGCGCCATCCGGTCAGTGCTCATGCCGCGATCATGGAAGAAGTGCTGCGGCCCCTGATCGGAGCCGCGAGCCGCTGCTCATTTCAACGATGCGATCCGCAATGTGTGCAGCGTCCTGCGCATCATGACTAACGATGACCGCGGTAATGCCCAACCGCTTCAATATCTGCTTCACCTCACTGCGAACGGTTGAACGGGTAGCACCATCGAGATCGCTGAACGGTTCGTCCATCAACAGCAGTTCCGGTTTCCGGGCCAGCGATCTGGCAATGGCCACGCGCTGCTGCTGGCCGCCACTGATCTGGTGTGGGTAGCGATCCCCAAGCCCGTCCAGTCCAAGCAGGTCCATGTGTTCTTGAACCACTTTCTTCCGTTCCGACTTGTCGAGGTGCCGCAGTCCGAATGAGATGTTCCGGCGAACCGTGAGGTGTGGGAAAAGTGCATGACCTTGGAACACGTAGCCCACAGGGCGATGCTCGGCAGGTACAAAAACCTGTGCACTGCTGAGAACAGCGCCAGCAAGGGCTATGTTTCCTGCTGCGGGAATTTCAAGGCCCGCGATCAGTCGTAACAACGTGCTTTTGCCGCAACCACTGGGACCGGTAAGGACAAGGATCTCGCTTGCATCAACACTTAGGTCGATGGACCGAAGCACTTCGCTTCCGCCCGGATAGGAGAAGGAAAGACCGGTGATCTCAAGTAGTGCACTGCTCATTGACGAGGCCGTCCGTGAAGGCGATCAAGCGCCAAAACGGGAAGCAGTGCGCAAAGTACGATCGCCAAAGCGGGCAAAGCAGCCTCGCGCACTTGCTCAATGCGGGTGTGGCTGTGAACTGCCGTACTGAGCGTATCGAAGTCGAAAGGCCGCATGATGAGCGTGAGGGGTAATTCCTTCATCACCTCCAGTACGACCAACAGTACCGCAGCGATGAGCGCTGGGCGTAGGAGCGGAAGGTTGACACTGAAGAAGGTGCGTAAGGGTGAAGCACCCAGTGTACGGGCGGCTTCATCGAGCGCAATGGATTGCTGCGCCAGACCGGCATTAATGGGTTGCGCTGCTACCGCAAGGAATCGCACACTGAATGCATACACGAGGAGCGGAAGAGTGCCGATCAGCAGCAGTCTGCCGCTTATGCCCATGGTTGCCAATCGCGCATCCAGTCCACCGGCCAAACTCATTACGCCTACGGCGATCACGGCTCCCGGTCCCACATAGCCAAGGCGCGCCAACCAAGCTGATCGGGCCACGTTGCGCTTCGTGAACCGCTCGCTCCAGGCCAACAGCAGGGCGATAACGAGCGTTATACCGGCTGCCCATGCGCCCACATGCAGGGTGTTCATGGTGGCAACACCCAAGTCGGAAAAAAGTTCCGGGTCCGCTACCGATACGGCATCACACACCAGCGCTCCGATGGGCAGTGCGCCGCTGAACAGGAAGAGCAGGCTACAGCCAACCACCACTGTGGCCCGCACAGATCCCGCGATGGGTGTTCGCCTCATGGGGCGGTGATCCGCAGTTCGCAAGCCCTTGCGGCGCAAGAGGCGCTCGGTGATCAACAGCGTGGCCACCAAGACGAGCAGTACGGACGCCAAGCGCATCGCGCTGCCTTGATCGTATAGTCCTCCCCATGCACGGAAGATGCCTGTGGTGAGGGTCGTCGCGCCATAGTGTTTCACCGCGCCGTAGTCATTCAAAGACTCCATGCTCACAAGCACAGCGCCGCCGACTATGGCCGGTCGTGCCAAGGGAAGTGCGATCGCTACAAAGCGACGCATTGGCGAAGCACCCAGCGTGCGCGATGCATCGAACGCATCGGTTAGCCCAGCGCTGAACGCTGCACGGGCGGGCAGGTACACGTACGGGAAGAGCACTAGCGCCAGCACGATGCACAGGCCCGGCAGGTTCATGATATCAGGGCGAAAGCCGAAGAGATCATCCACAAGCACGCTCCAGGTGCCTGTGGGACCTAGCAACCCGGCGTACGCCAATGCGCTGATGTAGGTGGGAAGGGCCAGCGGTAGCACGAACACCCAGCTGAAGAAGCGGCGTCCTGGAAAATCGAACATCGCGATGCACCATGCACTGCCGACACCCAGCACCGTTGCAAGCGTAACGGTGCCAGCCAGCAGCAAGAAGGTTCCGGTAAGATGCTGCCAGAGGAATGCGCCGCCCACGTAATCCCATTGCGGAGCCGCGTTGTAGAAGGGCGCCGCCACGACAGCGATGATCGGAAGGCACAGCAGTAATGCTGCAATTGCGGCAAGGATGCTGAGCGTGCGTGTCATGGCAAGTGGGGTGGCCAGCTACCTGCCCATCGGCCGGTAGTTGGGAAGTATCACTTCCAGCCGGCTTCGCCCATGACTTTCATCGCCTCCACGTTTAACTCGCCGAGCTTGGCCAACGCGAGGCTATCCTGCACCAACGTGCCGAAGGCCTGTAGCGTTGGTGCAGCAGCCACGCCAGGTTTCACCGGGAATTCCATGTTGCCTTCGGCGAAAACGCGTTGTGCGGCATCGCTGCTCAGAAATTCAATGAGCTTGATCGCGTTCTCCTTGTTTTTTGCATGTCGGGCAACACCGGCGCCGCTCACGTTCACATGTGTACCGGAAAACCCGTTCATGACCGGGTAGGACACCGCCATTGCATCCCGTGCTTTCTGCTTTGCGGTCGTGGTGTCGGTCAGCAGCTTGCCGATGTAGTAGCTGTTCACCAGCGCTACTTCGCCCAAGCCCTCGCCAATGGCGAGCATCTGATCCGTATCCCCGCCTTTGGGGTCACGGGCCATGTTGGCCACAATGCCTTTGCACCACCCCAAGGTCTTCTCCCGGCCGAAGTGCGCGATCATAGCGGCTACAAGGCTCTGGTTGTATGTATTCTCGCTACTGCGAACCAAAAGCTTGCCCTTGAACCGCTGTGCCGTGAGCGCTTCATAGGTGGCCACTTCCTTTGGGTCCACCTTGTTCTTGTCATAAGCGATCACGCGGGCCCGCATGCTCAATCCATACCAATTATGGTCCACGTCCCGCAGGTGCGCAGGCACATTGGCATCGAGCACTGGGCTCCTCACCGGCTGGAGGAAACCGGCCTGTTTGCACAAGCCTAGGCGACCAGCATCGCTTGTGAGGATCACATCAGCCTGGCTGTTGGCACCTTCTGCCGCAAGCCGGGAAAGCAATTGATCATCGTCGGCGTCGATCAGTTGCACTGCGATCCCAGTGGTCTGCTCAAAATCGGCGAATAGCTTTTTGTCCACATCGTAGTGACGGTGGCTGTATACGTTAACCACTTGGGGCGCGGGCACGTCCTCAACCCGTTGTGGTTGCGGCCCGCACGCAGGGAGCAGCATGATCAGTGAAGCCGGAAGGAGGAAGTTCTTGAGCAAGGTCTGTTGTTAAGGGCGGCGAAACTATCCCCGGTACTGGTTGTATGGAATACTACGATCGTAGTACCGCACTTCAGTTACAGGCGGAAAGTCAGAATTGTTCCGGTAATGCTCGGGTTGACCGGTCGCCGGCCTTGCGAACCCGAGGGCAGACCTTCCGTATCAGGCCCGCATGAGATCGTTCTCACAACCGTTCACCAAACTCGCCTGTCTCTTGGTCGTTTCCGCGGCGGCCCTTGGGGTCGCCGGGCAAGTGGTAGTGGTTCCCGTGCTGCTTTGCTTGGCCTATGGAGCCCTCTGTGTCGAATTCAGGACCCACACGGGCTATATCCAGTTCATTTTGATGGTCTTGGTGGGTGCGGCTATCGGTGTTTCGCTGGATGTTCGGTATGGATCGGCCGCACTGGTCACAACGGCGATCGTGCTCAGTGCCTTGGCTACCGTGGTCCGTCAAGCCTTCATGCAACGGTTCACCTACGTCCGCTATCTCTTGTTCGAGCCGGTACTGATGATCCTGGCCATCGCCTGTCAGGTGGCGGTTATGATATCAACGGCGTTCATCTGGGATCTGTGGTTGCTCCCTTTGCTTCCCATCGTTTCCGCCAGTGTGCTCGTGACGAATTATGCCTACGACGGTATGGTATTGAAACGTCGGACCCGATTCGGCTACCGCATACAAGTGGGCCAGCCAGCACCGGCCATTGAACTGCCCGATCAGGATGGTACGCTTGTTCAACTCGAGGCCTATCGCGGCTTGCACCCTGTGCTCTTGATCTTCGTGCGTGGCGATTGGTGTCCCGGCTGCCACATGATGCTGCGCACCTACGAGCGCAACCGCGAGGTGTTCCTCCGCAAGGGTGTGCATGTGCTGGCCATCGGGCCCGACAGCATCGACGTGAACAAGGACATGGTGGAACGTCTCGGTGTGGGGTACAAGTTGCTTAGCGACCACGAGCAGCGCGTAAGTCGGCAGTTCGGTGTGGTGTACAGCAACCCGCTGCTCGAGCATGGACTCGATTATGCGCAGGGTATTCCGTTGCCTGCTTCGTTCCTTGTCGACAAGAACGGCACCATCCGCTACGTGAGCCGCCCCGACCGTGTGGGCGAGTTCTTGAACCCCGAGCTCATCTTCGGAGTGCTTGAGAGCATGCCCGATACCGCCACCGAAGCATGGGCGCAGAAACGGGCTTGATCTGGATCGTACTGTCAGGGGTACTGCTGTTGGCCACGGTAGGCCTTGGTTTCGCCGTTCGCCGTTCGCAGGAAACAGCGGCGACTTTGACGAACGACCTCAGCGCCTATGCTCAAGTGATCGAAGGCAGCAACGATGCCGTCCTCGTGATCGACTTCGTTGATGGCAGGATCCTTCGGACGAATTCACGGGCAGCGAGCATGTTGGGGCATACCAAGGAGCGCCTATTGGGCCTTACAGTCTTCGACCTGCATGCGCCGGAGCATTTGGCCCAAAGCGCAATGCGCATCGCCGATGCATGGGAAAAGAAGGGCACGGTGTACTCCGACATCCCCTTCCGCACCGTTACTGGCGAGATCGTTGCGGTCGAGTGCAGCACTACCGTCACCTATCATGGAGAGCGACCGGCCGTGGTGCTCTTCGCACGCGACATCCGGGAGCGGTTGCAGTTGCAGCGTGCGGTGGAAGAGCAACAGCACCTGGTGCGCAGCAAGAGCGACGAGGTGCTCGCGAGCCTCCGGTATGCCAGCACGATCCAGTATGCCTTGCTCCCGGCTGAAAGCGCACTTCGATCCACGTTCAGCGATGCCTTCGTCCTTTTCAAGCCGCGCGATATTGTCAGTGGCGATTTCCATTGGACAGCTCGCGTGGGCAACACCGTACTTGTTGCCGTTGCCGATTGCACAGGACATGGCGTGCCCGGCGCATTCCTCAGTGTGATCGGCAATTCGTTGTTGCGCAGCATCGTGCTCGAACAAGGCATTACCGATCCAGCCTCCGTGCTTGGCCGATTGCGTGAAGGGATCGTTCAGGCCTTGCAAGGACCGGAGAACGGCACGCATTTGCGCGACGGTATGGACATCGCGTTGGTAGCCGTGGATCATGGTACGCGCTTGGCCCGATTCGCTGGCGCCATGAACCCGCTTTATGTTATCCGCAGGGTAGGGGATGCCCCGCAGCTGATCGAGACCAAAGGCGATCGGCTGCCGATCGGATTCATGGACGGCATGGCAAAGGCGTTCACCAGTCATTCCATCCAACTGCTGCCGGGCGACAAACTCTATATGTTCTCCGACGGTTTTGCCGACCAGTTCGGCGGAGCAGAAGGCAAGAAGATCAAACCAGTAGGGTTCAAGAAGCTATTGCTGGAAACCAGCCACCACGACATGGCGCAACAGCGATCTGCCTTGGACGAGGCATTCAACGAATGGAGGATCGACCGCGATCAAGTGGACGATGTTCTGGTTGTCGGCTTAGGGATCTGATTACTTCGCGACCTCGCTTTCGACCAAGTTGATCATGGCGGTCCTATCGGTGGGTGCGATCCAGTTCCAATCATCGCTCCTTCGGATCCACGTCATCTGGCGCTTCGCAAAGTTGCGGGTGTGCTGCTTGGCCATGGCAATGGCCTCAGGCAGAGTGTACTCCCCATCGAAGTGCGCGAACAGCTCTTTGTAGCCTACGGTTTGTAAGGCGTTCAAAGCGCGGTGTTCCAACAGACCTCGGGCCTCCTCGACGAGCCCATTTTCGATCATTGCGTCGAAGCGCGCATCGATGCGCGCGTAGAGATCTGCTCTTGGCACTTGCATCGCGATGCGCACCGTGCGCCACGCTCGAGCCTTCGAATGCCCGGTGCGCTGGGCGCTGAACGGTCTACCGCTGGCAAGGCAAACCTCCAGCGCACGGATCACACGGTGCGGGTTATGCGTGTCGATGCGTTCCATGATGGCCGGATCCAGTTGAGCCAACCGTTCCAACAACGGATCGAGCCCGTGCTTCCGGAAGCGTTCCTGTAGTTCGGTGCGTATCCGGTTATCGCCCAGCGGCATCGGGTCGAAGCCGTGGAGCACCGCGTCGATGTACAAGCCACTTCCGCCCACCAGTACTGCGATACCGCGTTTGCCCAGCAGTTCCTCGATCACCGGCACCGCGGCGCGTTCATAGGCCCCCGAGCTCATGGACTCTGATACATCGAGGTTGCCGACGAAGTGATGCGGCACCTGCTGCAGCTCAGCAGCGCTTGGAAGCGCGGCACCAATGCGTAAGGCACGGTAGAACTGCCGCGCGTCGGCGCTCACTATTTCAGTGTTGAAGTGTTCTGCCAGTGCAACGGCGGCGGCGGTTTTGCCGCTTGCGGTCGGGCCGCAGATCACGATCAGGGTTCCCAGCACAGGCTCCTCGTCTCCTGATCGATCTCGAGGTGACATGCGCTGCTGGTCCGTCATGTCCGTGGATCCGATCAGTATTCCTCGGGCAACTGTTCGTGGCCGCTCAGTCCATCGTCCTCGCCGTGGCCGAAGTCATCATGCTCCTCGCCTTCATCGGCACCGTGGCCCATGTCCTCATCGGCATCATAGATCTCCTCGGCTTCCTCCCGCATGTTCTCGCCTTCTTCATCCGTGTAGGTGCCTGGCAGGAGGAGCGGATCCATACGGCTCATCTCACCGGGGGCTTCGCCTTGGCTGAACACCACTTGCGGATAACGTTTGCCCTTCACCGGTTCGGCGGCGTGCACCAATTCCACCATGAAGTTCCAGTTGAGCAGGAAGTCGTACACATAGATGTAGCGCTGCTTCGTGCTGCGCATGTGGTCGCTGATCAGCACCTCGTGCATCAACGCGGGTACCGCACCGCCGTCCTCCCCGAACCCCAGATCGGCCAACGGGATCTCGGTGCCTTTTCCCCAACCCTCATCGCTCACGTAGAAACTGGCCATCTCCTCGCCCTTGAAGCCGAAGGCCTTCTTGATCGCCTTGTGCAGGTCGAGGAACGACTGTTCGTTGCGGATCTCGATGTCGCGGAAAGCCTCGCTCTTGTCTTCGATCAGAACACGGAACCGGTAGATGCGCATGGGTAGTGCGAGTGGCAGTGAACAGCAGCGTGGAATGGCAGAAGCCGCCGCGAAACTAATCGGGTCCGGCACTGGCGGAAGTCATCCTTGGGATCAGGGTGCCGGTTCGGAGCTTGCTCCAAGCACTAGCGTAAGCCCCAAGCGTCTTCCTTCCTCCACCATCAACCCCCATGCTTCCGTCCGGTCGTTCTGGATCTTGCCGTCCAAGATCGCGTCCTTGATCACTGTTTTGATGTCGCCGATGAACTTGCAGGGCGGGATGTTGAAGGCCGCCATGATATCCTGCCCGGTGATCGGCGGTTGGAAGTTGCGTACACGGTCCTTCTCTTCCACCTCGGCCAACTTGCGCATTACCAATTCGTAGTTGCGCAAATAGCGATCCTTCTTCTTCTCGTTCTTGCTGGTGATATCTGCCTGGCACAGGATCATCAACGCGTCGATGTCGTCGCCGGCATCGAAGAGCAGTCGGCGGATGGCACTGTCGGTAACGATCTCTTTGGTAAGGGCAATGGGCCTCAGGTGCAACGCCACGAGTTTCTGCACGAAGCGCATTTGGTCGTCCAGCGGAAGCTTCAATCGTCGGAAAATACCTGGCACCATGCGCGCGCCTTTGTCCTCGTGCCCGTGGAACGTCCAGCCGTGCTCAGCATCGAACCGCTTGGTTTTCGGCTTGGCGATATCGTGCAGGATCGCAGCCCAGCGCAGCCACAGGTCGTTGCTCTTCGCGCATACGTTGTCGAGCACTTGCAAGGTGTGGTAGAAGTTGTCCTTGTGCCCGATGCCGAATTTCTCCTCGGCGCCCTGCAGTTCGAGGAATTCCGGGAAGAAGCGAACCAATAAGCCGCTGTCTCGCAATAGCAGGAACCCTGCGCTCGGCACTGGACAACTGATGATCTTGTTCAGTTCCGTGTGGATGCGTTCGGCGCTGATGATGTCCAAGCGGTCCGCGTTCCTGATGATCGCATCGAAGCTCTCCCGCTCGATGGTGAACCCGAGCTGCGTGGCGAAGCGTACCGCGCGCATCATGCGCAATGGGTCGTCGCTGTAGGTGACGTTCGGGTCGAGCGGTGTGCGCAATATGCCGCGCTCCAGATCGAGTATGCCGCCGAAAGGATCCACCAAAGCGCCGGTGCTGCCCGCGTTGAGCGAAATGGCCAGTGCATTGATGGTGAAGTCCCGGCGCTCTTGGTCATCGCGGATCGTGCCGGGCGCTACTTCCGGCTTCCGGCTGTTGCGGCTGTAGCTCTCTTTGCGCGCCCCGACGAATTCCACCTGCACATCGTTGTGCATGAACATCGCTGTCCCGAAGTTCTTGAACACGTGCACCGGGCCTGCGGAAAGCCGCGTTGCCACGGCCTCCGCGAAGGTGATGCCGTCCCCTTCAACAACAAAGTCGATGTCCTTACATGAGCGGCCAAGAATGAGGTCGCGCACGTAGCCCCCGATAGCGAACGCTGGAACGTCTTGGGCCTTGGCCTCGGCCATTACTGCAGCGAACAGTGGTTGCTCCACAACGCCGTCCAGCCGGGACATATCGAGGATGAAGGAGTGCGCGCGCTGTTCCACGGATAGGGGCGCGAAAGTAGAGGGCGCCGTTCGCCTTGCTATGGACAGTAGTTTCGGATCCCCAACCACACTGTTCATGACCTTACGGATAGGCCTTTCGGGCATCTTCATTTCGGCTGCCCTGTTGGTCAGTGGTCAACAGATCACCAATGGCACGTTCGAGTCGTGGACCGATGTGCTTGCTTATCGGAACATCGACGTGTGGCAGAACGGGAATTACCAGATACCGGGAACTTCCACCACCACTAGGGTCGGCGGACAAGTCGGGCAGTATGCCGCGCATTTGGAAACCGTTACCGTTGGCGCGGCCACCACATTCGGCTTCATACTCCACGGGAACTTCGCAGGTCAATCCCCCGTCGAAGGCGTACCGTTCACAACCGCTGTGGACGCTATGGAGGGCTGGTACCGCTATAGCCTGATGCCCAACGACTCGGCCATGATCTACTTGTTGCTTTGGAACAACGGGATCGCTGTTGACACCATCGTTCATTTGATCGGCGGCGTTCAAACGCAATGGACATCGTTCAGCCATCCTGTGAACGGTGGTGTGCCCGTAACCCCGGACAGCGTTCTGGTCGCCATTACCAGCAGCAACCCTTTTTCGGTGGCCGGCATCGCCGCTGGTTCGTGGATCGAAGTGGATGATCTGCAACTCACGAGTACGACGGTACTTAACCCGGACCTGCTTCCGAACAACGGCATGGAGGATTGGACGGACATCACCACGGAGGAACCCGATGGCTGGACAACGTTCAATCCGTTGTTGGCACAATTGGGATATACCCCGATCACCAAGAGTTCCATTGCCCACGCGGGCAGCTATTCCATTCGCATGGAAACGATCGACCTCGGCGGTGATACGCTGCCCGGGATCATTACCAATGGCGATCTGTTCGGCGCGGGGCTGTTCTCGGGTATCCCATACAACGACACGCCTTCGTTGATGACCGCTTTCTACCAATACGCCCCGGTCGGCACGGACACGGCGGGCGTGGCCGCGCTTTTCATCAAGAACGGGTTGCTGTTGGAGCAAGCCTACTTGCAGATCACCAGTGCTGCGGCGGTCTGGACCTTCACCGGTGCGCCCATTCTTTTGTTCCAAGCACCGGATACACTCGTGCTTCAGGTATACGCTGGATCGAACCCCGGATCGGTGCTGTACTTGGATGACTTGGCATTTTCGGGTATCAGCACGGGTCTCTCCATCGTTCAAACAAGTCCGATCCGCCTTTGGCCTCAACCGGCGAACGACGTCTTGAACGTTTCACTCACCAGTCAAAGCACTGGCGGTACAATGACGCGTGTGCTGGATAGGATGGGTCGCGTGGTGCTTGAGAGGAATGTTGTCAGCAGCGCAGCAGGACAGTTGGTCGTTCCTGTCCATGGGCTCACTCCAGGCCACTACATACTTGAGGTGCGAAATGACGACCGCGTTGAGCGACTGTCGTTTGTTAAGAGTTAGCGGGCTCTGCCGAAGAAGGACCTTCTGCATTCAAGGCGCGCGAACTGGTTGGCATGATCAGCCAGTCAGCGAACCAGCGGACCACAATGGAAAAGAATGCGCATACCATGAACAGTCCTGTGCGCAGTGGGTGCGAACTAGCAGGGTAGGATGCCCATACTGCCAACCCGACGAGAAGTATTAGATGCGGCATCCACCTCTTCCAGTTCCATTTGAACCACAATTGTCCCACCCCGATGGAGACGGGCAGGGCAAGGATCAAGGCGTATGAGGTATAGTGATACCAAATGCCGAATCCCAAGAGACTATGAACGCGTGATGTATGGAATTGACTGATGAGGTGTGCGAGCAAGTCGTACATGGTCGGAATGATCAAGCCAGAGAGACCAAGAATGACGAGTCGTAACGCCTTCATGATAAGGAAGCCACTTCAACACCTAGGGCACACCGGAAATGCCCCTTCGGGCATTCTTGGTGCCCATGCAGCCCGCAGGGCCTGCAATCCAATTCCTCGGTGGTCTCAGCAATGCGCCCGTTCGCGCGCAGCGGCCCGAAACCGAAAGCAGCCACCGTGCTACAGAAGATGGCGGTGACCGGCGCATTCATGGCCGAGGCGATGTGCAGCGGGGCGCTGTCGTTCACGTAGTTCATGTGCGCACCTTGCATCAGTGCGGCGGTGGCGAGCAGGGTGAGCTTTCCAACCAACACTTCACCACGCCCAGCGCTTGTGATGATCTGTTGACATAGGGGAGTATCGCTGGACGCACCGATCAGCAGTACCCGAACATCCGCAGGTATTTGTTTGATCAGGTCCACCCACTTGGCCGCTGGCCACTGCTTGGTGAACCACACCGAGGCCGGAGCGATGCACACGTATTTCGCCGGTCGGCTGCCGATCTGCGTATCGCGGTCGGCGATGTCCTTTGAGGTAGGATACAACGCCGGCAGCGGCCTCGACTTGTCCGTGATGTGTTCGATCAGTGCGTTCAGGCGATCCACTTCGTGCAGGCCGTCGGGGTTGCGTTTCTCCAGTCCACCGGGGATCACGTGCAGCACAATGCGGGAGAACAGGAAGCTGAGCGGGTTTTTGTCGTAGCCGACTTTCTCTTTTGCCCGCGCAAGCACTGTCACCAGTCCGGTGCTAAAGAAGCGCTGGCAGTTGATCACATGATCGTACCGCGACTTCCGCAGATCGCCGATCAAGCGGAAAAGGTTGATGGTCTTATTGGTCTGCTTATCCCAGACGAACAGCTTCCGCAGGAAAGGATGACCATCGAACAAGCCCTCGTTCCCCTTGCGCACCACCATATCGATGGCCGCATCCGGGAAGAAGGCGTGCAACTTCTCCAGCACTGCGGTGGCCAGCACCGCATCGCCCAAGAAGGCGGTCTGTATGACCAGGAATCGCTTCACACCGCCACGTTGTGCTCGCGCAGTGCGTCGTTGAGCGAGGTCTTCTTGTCCGTGCTCTCCTTGCGCGTACCGATGATCAGCGCACACGGCACACCGAATTCGCCAGCGGGGAATTTCTTCGGGATGGAACCCGGGATCACCACGGAACGCGGCGGCACATAGCCCTTGGTTTCCTTCGGTTCAGGACCGGTCACATCAATGATGCGCGTGCTGCCCGTGAGCACCACGTTGGCACCGAGCACGGCTTCCTTGCCAACGCGGACACCTTCCACCACGATCGCGCGTGATCCGATGAAACAGCCGTCCTCGATGATCACCGGCGCGGCTTGCACCGGCTCCAGCACGCCACCGATACCGACACCACCGCTCAAGTGAACGCCTTTGCCGATCTGCGCGCAGCTACCCACCGTTGCCCATGTATCCACCATCGTCCCCTCGTCCACATACGCGCCGATGTTGACGTAGCTCGGCATCAGGATCACTCCCCTTGCGAGGAATGCGCCATAACGCGCAACGGCATGGGGCACAACACGCACGCCCAGTTGGGCATAGCCGTGCTTCAACTTCATCTTGTCGTGGAACTCGAGCGGCCCCACTTCCATGGTGTGCATTTGGCGGATAGGGAAGTACATGATCACCGCCTTCTTCACCCAGTCGTTCACTTGCCACGTGTCGCCTGCAGGTTCGGCCACACGGATCTCACCCCGGTCCAGCTTGGCGATCACCGCTTCAATATGGGCCACCACGTCGGCGTCGCGCAGCAGGTTGCGGTCGTTCCACGCCAGTTCGATCATTTCATGCATGTGGTACATCCCGGTCTTGTCGGGAGGGCGAAGTTGGTGATCCCGCGTTGCTGAGCAGCTTTGCGCTCCCGCAGAATCGGGTTGAACACATGGGCCAAGTGATAGGAGTCGATTTTGGTATGAAGCGCACCGGCTTGGCGGTGACCGACCCTGCCGGCATCATCGCGTCGGCCTTGGATACCGTGCCCACGGTGGATGTGATGGCATGGTTGGAGCGGTATTGCAGAGCACACACCATTGAAGGGTTCGTGGTAGGGCTTCCGCTGAACCTGAATGGAACACCCACGGATGTCACGCAGAACGTATTGGCGTTCATGGAAGCGCTCAAGAAGAAATTCAGCGGCCTGTGGGTGGTGTCCGTTGACGAGCGCTTCAGCAGTTCCATGGCGCAGCAAACGCTCATGGCCAGTGGCAAGGGGCGGATGGCACGGCGCGACAAGGGGCAACTGGACCGGATCAGCGCCACCATACTGCTGCAAGGTTGGCTTGAGCAACGGCAGCGCAACGGCTAGGTCCTCCGTGTATTTTCGCCCGCCGTTCACGGACCGCTCACCGCTACACTGCTTTACGATGATCCTCCCGATCCGCGCCTTTGGCGATCCCGTCCTCAAGAAAGTGGCCAAGGACATTGAGAAGGGGCATCCCGGCTTAACGGAGCTGATCGCCGATATGTACGAGACCATGTACGAGGCGAGCGGCGTGGGTTTGGCCGCACCGCAGATCGGCAAGAGCATCCGGTTGTTCATCGTGGATGCCTCACCCTTCGCTGAGGACGAGGAACTGGAGCAGGACGAGCGCGACTTCCTGAAAACCTTTAAGCGGGTCTTCATCAATCCATACATCGTGGAAGAGGAAGGAGAGCCTTGGCCATTTGAGGAAGGTTGCCTGAGCATTCCCGGCATCCGCGAGGAGGTGAAGCGCCAGGAGACCATCGTGCTGCAATGGCAGGACGAGAAGTTCAAGGAGCACGAGGAGGAATTCAGCGGGTTCGCGGCGCGCGTGATCCAGCACGAGCACGACCATCTCGACGGAAAACTGTTCATCGACAAACTGCCCGTGCTGCGTCGTACCATGCTGAAAGGCAAACTGCGCGACATCAGCCAAGGCAAGACGGACGCCAAGTACAAAATGCGATTCACCCCATTGAAATGAAGAAGCTCCTAGCGATAACGATCCCTGTAGTCCTGCTGTTCTCGGCATGCGGTGGTGGACAGACCGAGGAACCGAAGGCTGCTGACGCCAGCAACGGCGCTCAGTTGATGGAGGCCCGCATCGACAGCATGCGCCTTTCCATGGAGGACGATACCATTTACAATGCACGCGGCGCGCAGGAACTATTGGACGTGTACAAGGCGTATGCGAAGGCCTATCCGCTGGACAGTCTTTCACCCGAATTCCTTTTCCGTGCTGCTGGCCTCAGCGATCCGCTGGGCCGGCCGGATGAGAGCGTGGTGTTGTACGATCGCGTGATCAAGAGCTACCCCGCATGGCCGCGCTTGGTGGATTGCTACTACCTGAAAGCCCTGACCATTGACAAAATGCAGCGCAAGGGTGAAGCGCGAATGGCCTACGAGGAAGTGATCAACCGGTTCCCGGACCACCAGTTCGCGCAGGATGCGAAGCAGATGATCGAGAACCTGCAGTACACGGATGAAGAATTGATCGAGAAGTTCCGCTTGCAGAACGGACTGGAGGCCCAAGCCGCAGCCAACGCATCGCAGCCACCCGTTATGGACAAAGCACAGCAAGCTGCGATCGACAAGGCCGCTGTAGAAGCGAAAGAGAAGGCGAAGGGGGTGAAGTGAGCCGCGGATCGGGGCGATCACCGCGCCATCTCAGCAGCCTTTGCCAGCACGGCTTTGCCGTTCGCAACGATACCGATCGGGCGCCCTACGAAGTGCTGGCCGATGAAGGGCGTGTTCTTGGAGCGGCTAACAATATCCGCGGCACTGAAGGTCCAGTCGCAATTCGGGTCGAAGAGGGTGAGATCGGCGAGGGTGCCTTCGGTGATGTGTGATGTAGGCAGTCCAAGCACCGCACGTGGGCCGTGGCTGAACCGCTCCACGATCCTGCGCAAACTCATATGTCCCTTGAGAGCGGTGTTGGCAACAGCGAAGGCCGTCTCCAAGCCGATCATACCGAAGGCTGCATGTGCGAATTCCAACTTCTTGTGCTCCACATCCTCCGGACGGTGGTCGCTCACCACGGCATCGATCGTCCCGTCCTTCAACCCATCGCGTAGCGCGTCGATGTGCATGCGGTCGCGCAGGGGCGGTAGCACTTTGTAGTGGGTGTCGAAGCCGCGCAGGCAGCCATCGTCCAGCAGCAGGTTGTGTGCGGCCACGGAGCACGTCACCTTCATCTTCTTGGCCTTGGCAGCTTTGATGAGAGCCACACTTTCGGCGGTGCTGATGGTGGCCACGTGCATGCGACCACCGGTGTACTCCAGCAGCGACAAGTCGCGATGCAAGGCAATGGTCTCGGCCATGGGCGTAAGACCGCGCATGCCGAGCCGAACGCTCATGGGGCCCTCGTGCATCATGGTACCCACGCCGAGGTCCGCATCGTGCGGGAAAGCGAACACGGTACCGTCGAAGTTGCGGCAGTACTGCAACGCAAGCATCATCAGGCGCGTGTTCGGCACGGGGCTCTGATCGTCAGTGAAGGCCATGGCACCGGCTTGGTGCAGATCATAGAGTTCCGCCAACTGTTCGCCTTTCAAACCCTTGGTAAGGGCGCCGAGCGGCAGCACGCGCACCGCATGGCCATTCGCTTTGCTCAACAGGTATTCGATCCCGGCGCGAGCATCCAGTACCGGTGTGGTGCTCGGCAGCACGGCCACGGCCGTGAAGCCACCGGCGGCGGCGGCATCGAGGCCGTTGGTCAGGCCTTCCTTCCATTCTTCGCCGGGGTCGCGGAAATGGGCGCGCAGGTCCACCCAGCCAAGGCTTACGTGGGCGCCGGGAATTTTCCATTCGCGGGCTTCGCCCTTGGGCAATCGCGCACCGATGCGGACGATCTTATTACCGCTGATGAGCATATCCACCTCCGCCTCGTGATGCTCGCCGCCGGGGTCGATCACCGTGATGTTGCGGAGCAGGAGGTCCTTCATTTCAGCAGCCGGAGGAATGCGACTTCAAGCGAGAGGAAGATCAGCGCGAGGACCACGAACCACGTCCAGAGTTTCCGCCCGTGATCCAGCGCGGCCAAACTTACGGAAAGGGCTTCGCCGCCCGGCTCCAGCACTTCGAAGGCGGTAAGCCCCCGTTGTTCGATGATGGTGCGCAGTTCGGCAGCCGTGTACGCCGATGGATCGCTTTCGGTGCGCGGTGTGTTGAGGGCGATGTGGCGCACGGTGTCGGTGCCGAGCGTTACGGCGTAGGCACCGGCGGGCATCGCTTCATCGTGCATCATGAGCGAATGGGTATCGGCGGAGCGGCGCAGCTCGGGCACGCGGTCCACGCCATCGGGGCCGATCATGTGTGGCACCCGATCGCCTTCGATCACCACCCCGTCCAAGGGTATGCGGGCATCGTTGCCGATGTTGTGGTACAGCGCTCCCATGGGCCGACTCAACTCGGCCATGCGCAGCAGGCTGGTAACGAACAACGCGTGGCGGGTGAAACTTCCACCGCTATCGCTGAGTGGCGCCGCGCACACGTTCACAGTGCCCTTGCCGCTGTTGGTGCGGGTAAGGAAGGCGTTGCCATCCTGCATGCGCAACAGCGTCTCCGCGCCGGGCACAGCGGTCAACCGCAGGCGTTGGCGCACCAGCGGCAGGTCCACGTTCGTGGGTACATCGCTGAACACGTCGCGGTAGAAGGGGAGGCGCAGGTCGATGCCCGCGACCTTGATGGAGGCCGTATCGAGTTGGCCGTATTGCCCGGCGCCGAGTTGGGCGAGGAAGCCGTTCACGCTGGTCGTTTCCTGCTCCAACGACGGGAACATGGCCAAGCTGCCACCACTTTTCACGAAGTTGACCAGCGCTTGTGCGAAGCCGCTGGACACTTCGGGCAGCGCGTTGAGGATGAGCAGGTCGGTACTGGCGAGCGATGCAAGGTCGATGTTGCCAGAGGGCGTCACCGTCAATCGGAACGAACTGTCCGCGGCGAAGACACTGGCCACCGCTGCGTCGCTTGTCTCATCGCCGCCGCTGAGCAACTGCACGCGCAACGCGCTGCTCACTTCCCACGCCACGAAGAGTTTGTCATCGAAGGTGATCGGCCGGTCACTGATCGAGATCTCGCCCCAATGCGCTCCCGGCCCGTCGCTAGTGAAGTGCAGCACCGTATCGGTGAATGCCTCGGCTTCCACGGAGAAGGTGGCGAGCGCGCGCTGTTGGCCGTTGATGGCCAAACGCAGTGGCACGTCCTTCAACGCCGCCGACCCGAGGTTGCGGATGCGCACATGCAAGGCTTCCGCTTGCCCGGCGCGGCGCACCGGCGTGGCGAACCACGCTGAATCGACGGAAAGGTTGGCGGCATCGGCCGGGGCCAGTGGTACGATCACTGTGCGCACAGTGGTATCGTTCACCCAGTTCTCCACATCGGTGGTGGAACGTTGCAGATCAGTGAAGAGGACCGCCCGTTTACGCGGCGCGGCGCTGCGGGCCAAGGCTTCCTGCTGCCGTGCCAGCACCAACGAGATCTTGCGGCTGAAGGGTCCGGCCTCCACCTGTCCCGCTGCATCCAGCGCTTCGTCGCGGCCGATCAGCAATTGCTGCCGACCATCGAGGCGGCTGGTGAGCACTTGGAACTCGGTGGTGGGTTCGTAGGCCAGTACGGCATCCTGCGCGCTCTTGCGGGCTTGGTCCAGCAGTCGGCCTTCGGCGTTCTGGGCATCCATGCTCCAGCTATCGTCGAGGAAGAGGCTCACCGCCTGCTTGCCGGTTGGCGTGCTGCCTGAGGAAGCCGGTATGTAGGGTTGCGCGAAAGCCAGCACCAACGCGGCGATGGCCAAGCACCGCGCAAGGAGCGTCAACCAGTGCTGCACCTTCTTGCGTGCACGGGTCTGCTGGCTGACGGCTTGCAGGAAGCGGACGTTGGGAAAATCGATGCGCTTGAAACGGCGCAACTGGAACAGATGGATGGCGATGGGGATGGCCAGCGCGGTAAGCGCCCACAGAAAGGAAGGGTAGAGAAAGGCCATCGGCGGGCGAAGATGCTGATCGGCAACGGAAACGGCCCCCACTTATGCGTTCGCGGTGCCGTGGGGTTGTGAAAAGATGTGAGGGAGGGCGTAGGCCCGATACCTGACAAAACCACTTGTTCACTTGCCGCGAACAGCGTTTCTTTCGGTCATCAACCCAGCGCTATGAAACACCTCATCCTTTCCGCAGCATTGTGTGCACTTGTTGGCCATGCCAACGCCCAAGCCTTGGTAACACAGGTACGCCAGGTCGGTAACGAGTTCTGGGGCTACATGGACAACACGGGCAACATGGTGATACCGCCCAAGTACAAACACAACTTTCCCTTCGGGCCAAGTGGCTACGCGGCGGTGAAGGACGGTGCCACCGACAAGGCCGGGTTCATCAACATCAAGGGCGAAGCGTTGGCCACCGAGGTAGCGGACTTCACCCTTATCAGTGGCATGGTGAAGGATGCCCAAGGCTTCAGTTGCGGACTTGCGCCGGTGCGCATCGGCGAGGTGTGGGGCTTCATGAACACCCAAGGCAAGTTGGCTATTGCCGCCAAGTACGATAAGGTTGAAGCCTTCGAGGAATGTCTTGCTGTGGTAATGATCGGCAAGAAGCAGTACATCCTCACTCCCGAAGGAAAGGAGACCGCCGTTGTCGACCCGAACATCGTCGACGTGAAAGGTTTTCAAGGTGGATTGTCGCCCTTCAAGCAGAAGGACAAGATGCACGGCTTCATGGACGGCAACCAGAACGTGGTGATCCCCGCCACCTTCCTTAGCGTGGGCTACTTCTCCGGCGATCTGGCGTGGGCCAAGACCAAGGACGCAAAAGTGGGCTACATCAATAAGAAGGGCGAATGGGTGATCACACCGCAGTTCGATGATGCCAAGGACTTCGACCCGACCAGCGGCATGGCACGGGTGAAGCAAGGAGACAACTGGATGTACGTGGCCAAGGACGGTACCATCATGCGCGTGACCGATACAACCGTATGGGGCGACTTCTCCGAAGGACTGGCCAAAGGCAAGAAGGGCGAACTCATCGGCTTTTTCGACAAGAGCGGCAAGTGGGTGATCGAACCGCAGTTCAACAACGTGCGCGAATTCAAGAACGGTTACGCCGCCGCCCGCCAAGGAGAGCTCTGGGGCTTCATCGACAAAACCGGCAAGTGGGTGATCGAACCCAAGTTCGAGGCGGTGAAGGATATGGAGAAGGTGAAGTAGGCGGCTAGCCTTGAGCCTCGAGCCTCCACGTCATCGCGAGGAGGAACGACGAAGCGATCCATGCGCGGATCGTGCAAGTGATGAGGTCGTAGTACTCTCCAACCTTGCATGGATCGCTTCGGCCATCAGAATGGCCTCGCGATGACGGAGGGTGCCACCTCGCGGCTCAAGGCTCGCGGCTCAAGGCTTGGGGCCCCAAGCTACTTTCGCCCCCATGCACAACGTGATGGAAGACCGCCAACTACGGTTCGAGCGCGGCACCCTCAAGGATGAGTTCCTGCTGAAGACTTACCGCGCGCTCGTGAAGCCGCGCATCATCGAGGAGAAGATGCTGAGCCTGCTGCGCCAAGGCAAGATCAGCAAGTGGTTCAGTGGCATCGGGCAGGAGGCGATCAGCGTGGGTGCCACCCTCGCGTTGCGCGACGACGAGTACATCCTGCCGATGCACCGCAACCTCGGTGTGTTCACCACGCGCAATATGCCGTTCAGCAAGTTGTTCGCGCAATGGCAGGGCAAGGCCACCGGTTACAGCAAAGGCCGCGAGCGCAGCTTCCACTTCGGCAGCAAGGAGCACAAGGTGGTGGGCATGATCAGCCACCTCGGCCCGCAGATGGGCATCGCCGACGGCATCGCGCTGGCACACAAACTCAAGAAGGAGAATCGCTGCACCATCGTCTTCACCGGCGATGGCGCCACCAGCGAGGGCGACTTCCACGAGAGCGTGAACGTGGCCGCCGTATGGGACCTGCCCGTCATCTTCATCATCGAGAACAATGGCTACGGACTGAGCACGCCCAGCAGTGAGCAGTTCCGCATGAAGAACTTCGTTGACAAGGCCATCGGCTACGGCATCGAAGCGCAGATGATCGCCGGCAACAACATCCTGGAGGTCTACACCAACCTCGCGCGCATCGCGGACAGCATCCGTGAACGTCCGCGACCTGTCCTAGTGGAGTGCATCACCTTCCGCATGCGCGGACACGAGGAAGCGAGCGGCACCAAGTACGTGCCCAAGGAACTTTTTGAGGAATGGGGCAAGAAGGACCCCGTTGCCAACTACGAGAACTGGCTGCTGAAGCAAGGCATCCTCACCGAGCAATTGCGCGACAGCATCCGCGCCGAATTCAAGGACGAGATCGAAGACGGTTTGGCGGTGGCTTTTGAGGAACCCGAACCGGTACCGGTGGAAGCCGATGAAGTGCGGGACGTTTACGCACCGATGGCCACGAGCCACGAGCCGCGAGCCTTGAGCCGAGAGCTCGAAGCTCGAAGCTCACAGCTCGGGGCCTCTAGCGAAAAAAGGTTCATCGACGCCATCAGCGACGGCCTTGCGCAAAGCATGGAGCGCCACCCGAACCTCGTGCTCATGGGGCAGGACATTGCGGAGTACGGCGGTGCGTTCAAGATCACCGAAGGGTTCGTGGAGCGCTTCGGCAAGGACCGCGTGCGCAACACCCCGTTGTGCGAGAGCGCCATCCTCGGCGCGGGGCTCGGGCTCAGCATCAAGGGCATGAAGGCGATGGTGGAAATGCAGTTCGCCGATTTCGTGAGCGAGGGCATGACGCAGATCTGCAACAACATGGCGAAGTCCCACTGGCGCTGGGGACAGAACGCTGATGTGGTGGTGCGCATGCCGACAGGCGCCGGCGTTGGTGCTGGTCCCTTCCACAGCCAGAGCAACGAGATGTGGTTCGCGAAAACTCCCGGACTGAAAGTGGTTTACCCCAGCACGCCGTTCGATGCCAAGGGCCTGCTCATGGCCGCGTTCGACGACCCCAACCCGGTGATGTTCTTCGAGCACAAGAACCTGTACCGCAGCATCACCGAAGCCATCCCCGATGCGCCCTACGCCGTGGAGATCGGCAAGGCGCGCACGGTACGTGAAGGAAAAGCGATGAGCATCATCACCTACGGCATGGGTGTGCATTGGGCGCTCGAAGCGGTTGAGGCCCTTCGCTCCGCTCAGGGTGACAATGCTGTGGATGCCGAGATCATCGATCTGCGCACGCTCGTGCCCATGGACACCGAAGCCATCTACAACAGCGTGCGCAAGACCGGTCGCGTGCTGGTGCTGCACGAGGACACGCTGACCGCAGGCCTCGGCGGCGAGATCAGCGCCCTCATCAACGAGCATTGTTTCCAACACCTCGACGCGCCCGTGATGCGCTTGGCCAGTTGGGATACACCAGTGCCTTTCGCCATCCCGCTGGAGCAGGGCTTCCTGCCCAAGGCGAGGGTGGGGGAGGCGATGAGGAGATTGTTACAATTCTGACCCAGACGATGGGGTCTTCTTCAGAAACTCTTTTTCATTTTACCACAAGCGTTGAGCAACTGGTTGCAATCCTGAAGAAGGGTATTGCACCGAGCTACTGTCGCGAACGGTTGCCATACGCATCGTCAACTTTCGACTTGTTCGTACCAATGGCGAGCTTCTCGAACATCAAATTATCTGATGTCAAGAACCAGATAGAGAGTTATGGAAGCTATGGCGTTGGAGTCACACTTGATTGGGCTAGAAGCCATGAGCTAAATCCTGTTCATTATGTTCATGGATACTCAAAGGTTTTTCGGAGCGCGTTCGATTTGTTTTTGGAGATACATGACCGATGGAATGCGCTTTCGAACTCGCCCGAGAAGGAGGCCGCGGAAAAACAAATGGTCATGCTCATGAACTCAATTGGTAACTGTAAACCATTTGAGGGGCCCCTTGAACGTAAGGGTGAGGTTGTCCACCAGCGATATAGATTCTATGATGAAAGAGAATGGCGCTTTTTGCCATTCGAAAGGCTCATGACTGATGACCATCCCGTGTGGATGACCAAAGCCCAAAGGCCCGATTATGAGGAGAAGTATGCGAGCAAGCCGCATCTTCCAAGTTATGCGCTGAAACTCACCTCAATTGATATCAAGTATCTCATTATCGAATCAGATAAGGATATAGGTCCTCTAATCTCTGCGCTCAAGGGAATGTCCGGATTCACCGCAAATGAGGTCGAATCGCTAATTCCTAGGCTGCTTACGATGCAACAGATTAAGGAGGACTTTTGATTTTAACCTGAACGTCATGCACCTGCACACGGGAAGGGCATACACTAGGTGGAGAGCGCACTCGGCAAAAAGCCGAGCGCATGTTTGGGGTGGTAGGGGTGTTGCTCGAGGGCCCTCTACTCCAACTTCCATATACCGCGGTCGGCCAGGGCTTCGACCCGGGCGATTTGATCACGGAGTCGCTGAAGTTGGCCGGTAAGCGTCTCGGTCGCTTTCTGCATGCGAGCAGCATACTTGGCTTCCAGATGATTGAGCTTTGCCAGAGTCGCGCCGAGTAGATTGAGCGAGACTACTACTTGTGCTAGTTGTGGACTTGCCGGTACCCTCCTGAACTCATCCAAAAGGATTCCTATTCGTGCCAGTTCCTCACGGCGAATTTGAAGGGTCTCGTCACCAATTCGGGATTTCAAGAAGGTGTAGAGCTCGGGTACTTCTGCTGTCATCAGAAACGCTCGGTAGAAATCCGTATAGTTCAAGTTCCACTCGCTGACGACATCATTTCTCTCTTCCCGTGAGTCTCGAAGATGGTTCATGAAGTTTCCGACGTTTGTTCGAATCGACCTGAGCAGGCCGAGGAGCTTTTCATGGTTCTTGGCATTCGCGAGTCTATCGCCGGTCTTGTTCAGAACAAAGGTTTTGCGAAGGTCAACCGGCGCGTTCTCAAGCCATGATTCAAAGGGTACCGTCGCGGTATTCAGTGGCGCATCGCGGTTCGCGTAAAAGTCAACACCTGACTGGTACTTCACCATCTCTTCAACCTGCCTGCTGGTAAGCGATTCAATACTCTCCAGCCGGTCGAGCATCAGAGAAGCCGCCTCACGTTGAGCGTTCCGTTTTCGACGCTGCGCTCGAATCCAATCGAGCAAGAGCGTGAGCAGAAAGACAGCCAACGGTCCTAGCGCAGACCAAGCCTCCCAAGGCATCCAAAAGAAACCATCTGGCCATGAATGCGACGAAACAGGCTGGTTCACAAACTGGGGCAAGTGCTGCACGGTGTCCTGTGCACCTGCTGGAACCAACTGATTCACGTTGATTGAACCGTAGTTCTCACCAACTTCCAAGAGGGGATGGGCTAGCGAATCAGGTTCCATCCTGCGATACTACTGAGTTGGGTCGAAGGTGCGTCAATGTTTCAGCCTCTCTCTGTACATCACTTCGAGAGCTGCTGCTTCGTTGTAGGGAACGGTGGGGTTGTAGTTGAGTTTGCGCCACTCGTTGCCTTCAAACTCGTAAGTCACAAGCTCCATCGGATCCCGGACAACCAATTGATACCACTGGAAACCGGCTCGGCCAGGAACCGCTGCACGGCGCACCTTCCCGAACTCCTCCGAGTCGAATATCTCAACGAACACGGTGCCTATGTAACAAAGCATTCCGGCCCGTCTTACTGATCCCCCGTCGGCTGTATCGCGCTGGTCTCCACCATCAGCACTACGGTCTTCTTGGGTGCGCGCGGGCGGTGCATTACGCCCTTGGTGATGGTGACACCCTGTTGGGGGTTCAGTTCGATGGTGCGGTCCTCGAGGTCGATGAGCAACTGGCCTTCCAGTACAAGGAAGAACTCATCGTCGTTGTCGTGCTTGTGCCAATGGAACTCGCCTTCCAGCATGCCCAAGCGCACCACGCTGTCGTTCACTTGGCTCAGGGTGCGGTTGGCCCATTTCTCCTTCGTGGCAGCCACAACAGCTGGAATGTCGATCTTCTCGAGGTGTGCGAACTGCACACCGAGGTCAATGTCGTAGGTGGTCTTGGGTTCCATTGGGCTTGGGTATGGATCAAATCTAGCTTGGCGTTGCGTCTATAAGTAAGGAACGCGCGCGCGG
Organism: uncultured Bacteroidota bacterium; assembly: GCA_902825795.1. Lineage (GTDB taxonomy): Bacteria > Bacteroidota > Bacteroidia > Flavobacteriales_F > PHOS-HE28 > PHOS-HE28. The sequence continues at coordinate 22,934 of CADECG010000006.1, read as the reverse complement.
CTTACGATGGAGAGGTACAAGGGTTTCACCATTCATTCTCTTTGATCTGCTGGCCACGAGTAGGGATATTTCGGAAGCTGATAGAGACATGTTCAGCGCAGACATGGGCATGTTGAAGTTGAACAGAGACCTGTTGGCCACGAACAGGGACATGATCGCCGCTGACAGAGACATGTCAGCGGCCGACAGAGACATGTTAGCCGCTGAAAGAGGCATGTTAGCGGCCGACAGAGACATGTTAGCCACTGAAAGAGGCATGTCAGCGACCGACAGAGACATGTTAGCCGCTGACATGCACATGTTGATCGCTGACATGTACATGTCAGCCGTAAAAAGAGGCGTACGGAAGTCAAGCTTTTACTCTGACGGCGGTGTTTCCTCGTATCCGCTCGCAGGTCAGCAGCCTTCGGCGAGTGTCCTTCAGTCTAGTGCCTGTGGCCGCCGCATGCATTAGCTTGAACCCGTGTTCCCTGCCACCCTAAATATCACTGTCTTCTGCGGCGCAATTCTGGTCACTTCCGTCGTTGCTGCCCAGCCGCCGAAAGAGCCGGGGTCGTTCCGGCCACCCGACCTGGTGGAGATCGTGAAGCTGGACAAGACCATCGAACTCGACATCCGCTACGCGACGAAGAACAATTTCCTGGGGCGACCGGTCTACAAACAAGCGCGGGCCTTTCTGCAGCGCCCGGCCGCCGAGGCGCTGGTGCGCGTCCACCAAGCGTTGAAGGCGCAGGGCTTCGGGCTGCTGGTCTTGGATGGCTACCGGCCCTGGAGCGTTACCAAGGTCTTTTGGGACAACACGCCCAACGACAAGAAGAGCTATGTGGCCGATCCCGCAGTAGGCTCAAGGCATAACCGCGGATGCGCGGTGGACCTCACATTGTTCGACCTCAAGACAGGTCGCGCCGTGCAGATGCCCAGCGAATACGATGAGATGTCGGAACGGTCGCATGCCGACCATGCTGGTGCAACGCCGGAGGCCACGCGCCTCCGCGATCTGCTGATCGCGGCCATGCAGGCGGAAGGCTTCACGGTCTTCGCCACCGAGTGGTGGCACTTCGACTACAAGGACTGGAAGGAGTATGCGATCCTGGATGTTCCGTTCAAGGAGATCGGGGGGAAGTAGGTGTCATTGAGATGTGGGTCCGGAACCGCATAGGCCAAGAGCCGGGAGGCAACGCGCGTTCCGTCCTGCGTCTACTTTCGGCATCCTACCCCCCATGCGTGCACATACCCGTTCCTTCCTGCTATCCTGCGCTCTCGCATTCGCCCCGCTGGCACAGGCGCAGGACTTCTTCTGGGACTTCGAAGGAGCGAACGGTTTCGATGGATGGCACATGTATGATGGCAGTCCGATGCAGACGGGACCAGGTGCGGCGAGTGCGACCAGCGTGCGTTTGCAGAGCGGACCGCCCCTTAACAGCGGATCGTTCGATTCGGCCATGTTCTTCTATCATGTTGTGCCGTACGACCCTAACGTCTTTTACAACATTACAGTTGGGTGCATGACACTCGACCCCGATGTGTACCCGATGGTATACCTCGGTTGGCTCGATACGCTGGCCCAGCCCGCATTCCTGAACGCCGCGAACACCAGCATGACCGTTTCGACGGGCCCCTCCAGCTGGGCCATCGCCGAATTGCTGGATGAGTATCCCATCACCGGAACGGGCGCGTACTGCATCATCATTTCGGCTTCATCGTTGATCCCGGGCGAAGCCCTGTTCGACAACATTTCCGTTGAGATGATACCGCAGGGCTCGGCCATGCTCCGCGCGCCAAGGCTGTTCCTGGGCGGCAACTTCGATAGCGGCATCAACCGGATGGGCCACCATCTCAACGACCTGGGATTAGTGCCGGCCACGGAGCCATACACGGCCATGGGTTACCAGCAGATCGGCGGTGGTGGGGAGATGTGCACACCCTTTGTGATGGAACCGAGCTTCAACTTCAACGCCGTGGATTGGGTGCGCCTCGAATTGCGTTCGGCCTTGGACCCGACCGTGGTGGTGGCCACGCGGCAGCTCATGCTCACTTCACTCGGACTGACGTGCGGCCCCAATGGGCAACTGAACCTACACTTCGATCTGCCGGCCGGCAACTATTACGTGGCCGTGCGCCACCGGAACCATCTGGGTGCGATGACCGCCACGCCGGTGGCGCTGCCAAGTCCATTTCCATGGTGGGCGGTGGATTTCCGCTCGCCTTCGCTGGCCACATGGGGCAGCAATGCGCGCAAGGCGGTGGGGGCGAACATGGTGCTATGGGAAGGCGATGTCACAGGCGACCACTTGCTCAAGTATGTGGGTATGAACAACGACCGCGACCCCATTCTCGTGGCCATTGGTGCGTTGCCCATCGCTACCCTCACCGGTCAGTACCGCAAAGAGGATGTGACCATGGATGGCGTCGTGAAGTATGTCGGGGTGAACAACGACCGTGACCCCATCCTTGTGAATATCGGCGGTAACACGCCCAATGCCGTGCGCGTGGAGCAGGTGCCATAGGGGTTTGCGAACTGGTGCGGGCCTTTCTACGCGTCCATCGCAGAGTCGCTTGTGCGCGATTCTTACGCATGAGGCCGCAGGGGCTCGCAGGCCGTGGGCTTCACCGTCTTCGCCACCGAGTGGTGGCACTTCGACCACAAGGACTGGAAGGAGTACGGGATCCTTGATGTGGAGTTTGCCAGGATCGGTCGCAAGTAGTGTAAGTACGATGGAACTGCGCGGTGCCCCTATTGGCGGATCAAACGAACTGAGATGTCCGCGCCATGTTCATCCTGCATGTGCACGCTATACACACCAGGCTGCAGATGGCCGATGTTGAGCGTGCTATTCCCGACGAAACCCTCATTGGACGAGTGAACTGTTCGTCCTGAAGTGTCGCAAAAACGTATGGAAATAACGGTCCTGCCGACCGGCCCTTCGAGCATCACCGTTCCGTTTGTCGGGTTGGGATGAACCGAGGCTGTCCATTCGTGCTCGCCAATGCCCTCGGGGTTCGAACATTGCGGTACCGTATTGGTGTACGAGTAGTCACACACCACGTTCGGCAGACCGAACGATGATGTGCCGCTGATCGAAACGGCGGTATCCGCGAACTGACAAGCGGCGCCCATGGCGTTCGGGTCCTGTATCACTCCGAGTGCTGTTGATTGGGCGCGGCTCACATAGACGCGCCCATCCGGTCCCAAGCGCAGGTCCCTCCAAAGATCAGGGAGCAGCGCTCCCAAGATCACTTCCGAGGATTGGACAGCAGCCCACGAACCGGCCGCCAAGTTCAACTGCCGCAGCGTGCCGTTGTTGGTGGTAGTGAAGTACAGCTTGGTTCCATCAGGACTGAAGGCCGCTCCCCAGAACGAGCGCATAGCAACCGCGTTCCAAGTCCGAGCGTTGGTGATCACACCGGTGGATGTGTCAAAATCGTAAACCGCCAGAAAGCCAAGGACTGAAACAGTAGCGTACGCGAACTGGTTTCCGTTCGGAGCGAATGTGATCTGACCGGCCGTGCCGTCAGCGTCGACCGGTCCTATGGCCGTAGTGAGCGAGTCGGTGATGCCGTTCGGCGTAAGGCGATACACATGGAAGATGTTGGACATGGCTTCGTGGGCGATGATCCAATAGTCCTGCCCATTGGCGTGGCGCACCGCAGCCAACTTTTCCGCCATGTAACCATGGAGGAGAACGTTCTTCTCAGCGGGCACCACGTCACCGAGGCCATTGTCCGAGCAAGCATCCACCACTGTGTAGCGAAGGCCATTGGTGAAATCGTTTTCCCAAGCATCGGTGGTGAACAAATAGAAAAAGCGATCGCTATTGGGGCGGGGCACAACGAGTGCTGCATGTGACGACGAGGCATGGCCCATGATGCCATCTCCATTGGGCATCACTTGGTGCAAACCGTTCCAGACTTTGACCCCATTGGAATAGAAAAGCAACGCGCCCGAACTGTCACATATGGAACTGGTGCCCTCATTCCACCCGAGCGGGAATGGGTAGTAGGTCTGACCACCTCCGACCTGTGATGGCGGTATGGTATTGAAAGACAAACCCGCCCCCACGCCAAAGTGCCACACGTTCGCCTGCTTCTGTGCGCTGATGCAGCAACATGACATCAACAAGCTCATTAAGAGCGAAGCATTGGGCAGATGGTTCATACGGTTCAGCTATCGCAATTCCGGCATTGGAGGCTCGTCAATGTACACCTCGTTCCCATGACGTTCATGGGGCGTGGATCGCTGCCTTCGAAGTAGCGCACGAACAGTTCGATCCATCTATCCGTGCATGGATCGCTTCGTAGTTCCTCCTCGCGATGACGGGTGCCTCGATAGTCGATCGCTTTTGCAGAGCGAATGATCGCCTCCAGCGCTCGCTCCATATCGGCTTCGTTGGTTGCCCAGGACGAAACGCTAATGCGCATGGCTGGGGCACCATTCCGCTTGGTGCCCCAGCACCAGCTCGCGTCTCGGGACGACGTTCCACTTCGGCAAGCGTCCTTCATTCCAGTGCCTTTGCCCCGCCTTGTTAGTTTGCAGCGCTCTTCCACACGATGTCCGCCCCGTTCAGTATCGGCCTTATCGTCTTCCTGCTGTGTGCGTTCGGTGCGCGGCTGATGAGCGAGCGTGCCTTGCGCGCCTTGCCTGCTGAGCAGAAGTTGAAACTCATCGATGCCTTTTCGGGCATGCGCACCTATGGGCTGCTGTGGACCATTGGCCTGCTGGGGGCCTACTTCGCGCTGCCCATGCTGTTGCCGGATGCACCGGTGTTGTCGTTGTCCATCGGGCTGGGGCTGGCGGTCATTTTCTTGGTGGTGAGACAGGTCATGGTGCGAGACAAGATGAACGCACTGGACGTGGATGCCGACTACAAGCGCAAGGTGATGATGGCCCAGTTGCTGGTCGGGTTGGGCTTGGTGGTCTTTATTGGATGCGTGGTGGTGGGGATCATGTGACCATCAGGTTGCACCCCTTGACCCATCGTCCAATTGCATGATGTTCGAGCGCACCCCGGTGGTAGTTTTGGTCGCCCAACGCCACCGTCATGAACGCTCGCTACTTACTGCTCTTTCCCATTTGCGCAATGGCCCTGCAAGCCACCGCCCAAGTGGATCCCTTGGACCCCGGTTTCGGTACCAATGGCATCGTTAGCATCCCCGGCACCTATGCGCAGGTCGGCGAGTTCGTGTTGCCGTATGACGACGGCCGTCTGTTGGTGGTAAGCTCGTTGCTGCTGTGGATGGCGCCGACACAACGTGTGCAGTGTACACGCTTGTTGCAGGATGGAACGTTGGATGCGAGTTTCGGCACTGCCGGCACCGTGGAGTTGTACCTGATGGGCGAGGAGTTCACCGCCACCGATGGTGCGTTGTTGCCCAATGGCTCCATTGTATTGGCCGGTTACCTTGGGAATTCACTGGGCAGTATCCTCATGAAGTTGTTGCCCGACGGGAGTCCCGACCCATTGTTCGACTCGGATGGCATCGCCATGTTTCCCGGCGTTGACGTGATGCGCTCCGTGTTGGTGCTGGCCGATGGCAGCATGATCGCGTGTGCAACAGCCAATGGGCCGGTGATCGTGAAGGTGAACGCGTTCGGCGAACCGGACGTAGCGTTCGGCAACAGCGGTTTTCTCTATCCCTCGGGCATGGGTACCATTACTCACCTGGAACGCACACCCGGTGGCGATGTGGTCGCTCTGGGCCTCACCAATAGCGTGTTCGACCTGCACTTCGTGAAATTCACCACCAGCGGCGACCTCGTCACCACGTTCGGAAATAACGGCGAAGCGATCGTATCCGTGGTGCCTTCGAACGACATACCTCGGTGGTTCCAAATTCTTGACGACGGGCGAATGATGGTAACGATGACGAGCAGTGGTCCCACTTCATACAGCGTGCGCTTCAACCCCGATGCCACCTTGGACCCGAGCTATGGTGTCGGCGGTATTGCCGCCGGCAATGCGTTACCCAATGGCGATTTCCTCTTCACCAGTGCGGTTACCACGCCCCAAGGCACCACCATCGCGGGGTACAGGGCGCAAACACCGGGCATTGCCTACGTGGCGCGTTTGGATGCCGGTGGAAGTCCGGTGCTGGGCTTCGGCAACAACGGCACCTACACCCTCGACCCGGATTCCGCCTCCTTGCGTGGCGCCTGTGTAACAGCGCTGGGCCAAGTGGTGGTAACAGGCTCGGAGCTGTTCGGCCCGAACATGGGCATACTCGTTGCGCGGTTGGTGGCCAGCCCCGAAGGCATCGAACAACTTGCTCCCGGTGTTGAACCGCTGTCCATCATCCGCATCGCGGCGGATGCCGTGCGTGTTACCGCAGGCGAACGCATCGTGGAGTGCTGGGTGCTCGACGCGGCCGGTAGGATGGTGCAACACCATGGCGGCAACGGAACAGCCGTGCTGGACATCAGCACCGGGTCCATCAGCACAGGGGCCTACGCGTTAGTGGTGCGCACAGCGAGCGCAACCTTGGCAGGGCGCTTCGTGCAGAGCGAGTAGGCGTCACCGCACCAACGCCACGTGCCCGAGCAACTCGCGGTGCTGCATCGGCTCAGCTAACAACTGCGCCTTCACCTGCACCACGTAGATGCCGCTGGGGACATCGTCGGCACTCCATGATGCACCCGATGCGCCGTTGAAGAGCGCCTGCCCCCAACGGTCGAAGACCACGAACTCCAAGGACCAAACGCGCGAGTCGTACACCGGCGCGAAACCATCGTTCATGCCATCGTGGTTCGGTGTGAAGGCGTTGGGCAGGTAGATGCCATCCGGACATTCCTCGTTGACGACCAGCACGCTGTCGCTGGCGCTGCCGCAGGTGTTGCTCACCGTGGCGTGGTACAGCCCGGGCCCGTGGATGGTGCGGTCGGTGCCCGTGGTGCCATCCTCCCACACCACGGTCGTGCCCGCATCGGCAAGCGCATGCAGCACGACGTTCGTTCCGTTGCAGAGCGTGCGGTCGGCACCGAGTTCCAAGTAGGGGAGCGGCACCAGCCCCACCACCACGGTGTCGGTGAATGCACAATCGCCCACGCTCACCTGCACGCTGTACGTGCCCGGACTTGTCACAGTGCGTTGCGCGGTGGTGACGCCGTCGTTCCACAGCGTTGCCGTTGCACCCGGCACCATAGCATCGAGCAGATAGGTGCCGCCACAGAACGAGGTGTCCGGCCCCAGGTCCAGTTCATCGAGCACAGGCACCAGCGATACATCATCCACCAGCAAGTAGGCTTGTTCGGCGTACCACACACCGGGGTTGAACATCGCCCACGTGGTGTTCGCATCGTTGCGGAAGTTGCCGATCGTCAAGTGTGTTTCACCGCCCGTTGCGGTGTACGTACCGCTCACTTCCGTCCAATCAAGCGTGTCGGTGATGAGCACGCCAAGTGGGTGGTCGATCTGCGGTGTCAGCGCCAAGACAAAGGGACTGTTGCTGCTTACGGGCCCAACGCTGAAGTGCGCTCCGATGCCATCGCAGACCAGGTCGAACTCGTTCGGCATGTTCACGTACATGCTGAAGGTGTAACACGAGCCGGCCACGAGTGGTTGCAGCAAAGGCACTTCGATGTACTCGCGCATTTGCGGCACGCCCACACGGAAGGTGTAGATACCCGCGAAGCCCACACCCGTGCGCGCGAACTGGAAACCGCCGCTGTAGTTGAGCGGCACGCCAGCGAAATCACCGTTCGGCGCACAGCCGTGGTAGAGCTCCGGCGTGCCTTGCGTGGGGTTGTACCATGGTGCAGCAAGGTTGAGCATGCTCGCGAACGTGGGGCAACTGGTAACGGTCTCGAAGCTGGGGTTGGGCACCAGGTTCTGGGTGCGCGCCACCAGTGCGAAGAACAAGCTTGTCGAAAGAGCCACGTACCGCATACGGAAAGAAGACGCTGCAACTTCACCGATCGTTGCCGAAGGGTGATGAACTGTTGTCTAATGCAGCCCTTTCAGGAATCCACGCACAGCATCGTTGAACACCCGAGGCGCTTCCACGTTGCTCAGGTGCGCCACATCGGGGATGACGAGCAGCTTGCTCCCGGGGATGGCCTTGGCCATCGCTTCGCTTTCGCTGGGCGGTATGGCCGTATCGGCCGTGCCGGTGATGATGAGCGTAGGCACGGCGATGGACGCCAGTTGCGGTGTCCGGTCGGGCCGCGCTGCGATACCGCGCAATGCGGCGACAATACCGGCCGGTGGTTGTCGCGCCATCATGTACTTGGTGGCGGCGGCTATCGCCGGTTGCGTAGTGATGGTCGCAGCGGTGAGCATCTTCGGTAGCATGGCTTCGGCGAGCGGGGCCGAACCAGCTTTCTCGACGTTCTCCGCAGTGACCGCTCGGCCTGCGCGTGCCTCGTCGTTGTCCGGGGTTGCGCGGGTATTGCAGAGGATCAAGCCTTTCACCGCATCGGGGTAACGCGCGTGGAAGGCGAGCGCGATATAGCCGCCCATCGACAGGCCGCAGACCACCGCTTGCTTGATGTCCAACTTGTCCAAGAGATCCTTCAGGTCCGTGGCATAGTCGTCCATGCTCATGGTGTCCAGCGCCGCACCCGATGCACCGAAACCGCTCAGGTCGGGTGCGATCATACGGGCCAAATCCGGCAGGCCATCGAGCTGCGGTTGCCACAGCGAGCGGTCGTGCGGGAACCCGTGAATGAGGAGGAGCGGGGTGCCTTGGCCGTTGTCGGTGTATTCCATGTTGGTGCATCAATGCTACGCACGGATGCACCCGAGGGCACCCTATTTCCGGGAACTGCCGTTCCCGCATGCCTTGTCAGGCGCTGCATTGAGCCACCACGGCTCATGGCTCCATTTGCTTGTCATGCCGAAGAAGGGGCACCATTGTTGGCGCCTTTTGTTACAATGAACGACCCACGCTATATCGCCGCCGATCCTTGGCAGAAGCAATTCGCCAGCACGGTGCGCAAGAATGTCAACGCGTACTTCAAGGAGCGTGGTCTGTCCACGAAAGGAGACGGACGCTTGGTGGTGAAGACCATCGCCATGTTGGCGATGTACCTCGCGCCGTTCGTGTTGCTGCTCACACTGCCCATCAGCGGGTGGTGGGCGCTGCCGTTCGCGGTGCTCATGGGCATCGGCATGGCAGGCATCGGTATGAGCGTGATGCACGATGCCGTGCACGGCTCGGCCAGCAGCCATCAATGGATCAACAAGATGATGGGCAGCAGTATGTACCTGCTCGGCAGCAACGTGCTCACTTGGAAGATCCAGCACAATGTGAAACACCACACGCACACCAACGTGAGCGAGATGGACCACGACATCGATTCGCGTGGCCCGCTGCGGTTCAGCGAACATGTGAAACTGCGGTGGATACACCGGTTCCAGCATGTGAGCGCATTCTTCCTGTACGGCCTGCTTACGTTGGCCAAGTTGGTGAACGACTTCTTCATGCTCGTTCAGTTCGGCAAGGAAGGGCACCTCGCGAAGCAGGGCAAGGACACGCGCCGAGAGGTGGTGAAGCTCGCCTTCATGAAGGCCGGTTACCTGGCCATCTTCATCGGCTTGCCGCTCATCTTCTCAGCACTCGCCTGGTGGCAGGTGTTGCTCGGCTTCCTCATCATGCACATCATTGCCGGTGTCATCCTTGGCGTCGTGTTCCAATTGGCGCACGTGGTGGAAGGCGCCGACCAACCGGTGCCTGATGAGAACGATACGATCCACACGGACTGGGCTGTCCACGAAGTGCTCACCACCGCCGACTTCGCGCGCAACAACCGCTTCCTGAACTGGTACGTTGGTGGTCTCAACTTCCAGATCGAGCACCATCTCTTCCCGCACATCTGCCATGTGCACTACCGCAAGATCGCGCCCATTGTCGAACGTACTGCGCGCGAATTCGGCTTGACGTACAATCTGAAGCCTACGCTCTTCGCTGCGCTCGCATCGCATGTGCGCCGCTTGAGGACGCTCGGTCGACCGCAGTTGGTCCCGTTGGTCGTGCCATCAAAGGGCTGATCCTGGCCGAACGCTGACGTCCGCTGTGTGAAGACGTGTTGATCGGCACTTCACATCCGAAGTCATCAACGCCGCGATGCCTCGAGCCGCGCTTGCAGATCTTGAAGTGCTTCGGGACTTGTCCCGATTTTGATGAAGTCCTCTTGCAGAGCCCCGTTCAGGAAGCGCAGTACGAACCCATCGTGCGTTGGTTCAATGGCTTTCACCTTCGGGAACGGGACATGGAACGATGGACCGAAGTCGAAGCGTAGTGCATTGTACAGCTTGAAACAACCCAAGCCGATAAGGCCCAAGGTCAACATGAGCGGATAGCCGAGATGGCTGCTTTCCTTCAAGCCGATCACCAGCCCACCGCCTAGCACCAGTGCCGCTCCGATGGCGACGTGGACCCCATGCAGCGCAGTTTTTCCAGCGGTCCGTTCAGGTGCTTGTTCCGCCTCCTTCCAATTGCCGGAGCGCGTGAAGCAGATGCGGTCGTCCATCAAGTTGATGAAGCCATGCGCGTGCTTGTGGTAGGAGCGGGGCATGGCCGCAAAGGAAGCCCGGTCTACGGTTTCGGTGGCGTCGTCATGGAGCAGCCCGACGGCTTGCGGTGCTTCAGGAACAGTTCCACATCCATGAGTTCCTGCCGCGAGATGAAGGTCTCGTGCAATGGCTTGCGGTGCGATGGATAGCGCATGCGCAGCATGTAGCCGATCAGTTGGTCGCGCGTGAAATCGGGAATGACCCTCTTGCCGTTCACCACTTGGGTATGGCAACCGGAGCAGTTGATCTCATACAGCGCATGGCCGCGCTGGAACTGCTCATCGAAGGCCGGTCGCATCTCGGCGGTCACCACCTTGGGGTAGGTGAAGGGCACTTCCTTTTTGCCGGCGCATTGCTGCAACGCGAGCATCACCGTCAGCACGCTGATCGTGCAGATCGTTTTGGTGGTGCGGTTGCGTTGCATGCTACAAAGGTCAGTAGAGGCCACCGGGCTTGCGCGTGTTCAACGCCTTGTTCTTCGAGGCGGGCAACGTTGCAGGCACCGTTTCCTTCGGCACCGCTTCGGTAAGGGAGTTCATGAAGACGCGCAGCTGCCGCTTCTCCAGTGGCGTCAGGTGCAGCGAGTCAGATGAGAGCGTCTGGTTCGGCACATCGAGTCCATGACCGGCACCACCACCGGCGTCGTAGAAGTCGATCACTTGATCCAATGTGCGGAAGGCACCGTTGTGCATGTAGGGTCCCGTGTATTGGTTGTTGCGCAGCGATCCCGTGCGGAAGGCGCGATGCGTTTCGGGTGCAGGATTGACGCCGTATCGGCCGAGATCGTTGCTCAGCGCCGTCCCGGTGCTGTCGCTCGGTGTCCCCAGCACCTCGAACTCACTGCCCACGAACGGTGGCTTCACGCCATTGAACTGCGGCACGAAGTGGCACGTGGCGCACTGCGCTTTGCTCATGAAGAGGTTGAAGCCAGCGTGCGCATCGGGGCTGATGGTGCCTCCCGCATCCATGGCTTCATCGAACGGCGACCGATAGGCGCTGAACTTGCCGTAGTAGATGGTGATGGCCGAGACAACATGCTCCATGCTCACTTCCTTCACCTGTGGAGTGGCCTTCAGCAGCGCTTGTAATTCGGTGCGATAGTCCGGGCAGTTCATCACCTTGGCTAGCACGTCGCCATGCGCGGCGCCCATCTCCGTGGGTTCGGCCATCACTGTCATGGCCTGCTCTTGCAGCGTGGTGAGTTTGCCGTCCAGCATCAGCAATTGGTTCATCGGTGCGTTCACCAGCGAAGGGGTGTTGCGCGCCAATTTGCCCTGGTGGTTGAAGCTGATGGCGGTTACGGCGGTGGTATCCGCGAAGAACTGGTCGGGCAAGTGGCAGGAAGCACAGCTGCGTTCGTTGTTGCCGGAGAGCAGCGGATCGAAGAACAGTTGTTTGCCCAGTGCGTCGATGCGCGCCAGCGTTCCCACATCCTGCACCCGGCGGAAGATGCCCTTGGTGTCCTGGGCGTAGTAGAGGTCCTTCGCGAAGATCGATGTGCTGGCATCGCTGAGGGCGTGGTCCACGAAGCTGGCGCTGCTCACTTTGTAGTCGTTGATGAAGCCTTGGTTCATCGCGAACAAGGGGTTCACATGATCGCTGATGAAGTTGAAGTGGTCGAACCGCCAAGGGGAGGAGGGCTGCGCATTGACGAAGGCGAGGGCGGCATCGTACTTCGCCAAGTAGTCTTCCGTGATCGGCGTCGACGGGGAGCTGCTGTTGAACGATCCGTAGATCCCGCGCACGGCCGCCATCATGCTCCGCAGTTCCGGGATCACCAGCGCGGTATCCGGACATTCGAAACCGGTGGTGTAGATCGCAGCGAGGTTCAGCAGGAACAACCGATTGCACAGGAAGAAGTGATGATGCTCCGCAAGTTGCGCGGTGGTGCTGTCGGCCGAGAATGCATCCGTTCCATTGATGGCGGCTTGGACAAGTCGCAGCAAGCTGTCCTTTTGGAAGCCCGGTTCTTCAAGGTATCCCGCGACCAACGTGAAGCCCGCGCCCACGCGGCGATAGGGCTTGCCGTCCTTCTCCGATACTTCCGTTTCCCATTCCACGGGCAGCGGACCGTTGATGCTTTTCTGCGCGAGCGGGTTCAAGTACCGCAACCAGAAATCGGCGTGCTTCATGTCCACGCGCGCCAACGTCAGCGCGTCGTTCACCTTGGCCAGACCTTCAGGGGTCGTCAGATCGTTCTCTTCAATAGCGCTTAGCAGCAGTGCCCCGCGCTCGTGCAGGCGCAGGAGGTGAGCCCGGTATTCACCTTCATATGCCGTACTGCCTTCGTTATCGCTCCACGAAAGCCCTGTGATGGCCACGACCACTATCCCGGCCAATACGATCCACTTCCTGTTCACCGTCTCCTATGTCAAGAATTCAAGGGTGCAAAGTAGCCTCGCAAAGGATGGCCGGATCCGTGCTGTGACGAATGTCCCGTCATGATCCACGGGATCCATGGAACGCATTGTCCCTTGCGTTCGCAATGCTATCTTGTCCGTCATTGCTGACAAACATGCCGCCGTTCTCCAACTTCACTCAACGTGTTACTGTCAATGCCCCGGTGCAGACCATCTATGATATTCTGATGGACTCTCACAAGCACTCCGAACTGACCGGGTCGGCCGCCAAGGTTTCCCGGAAGGTGGGCGGCGCGTTCAAGGTGTACGACGGCTACGCCTACGGCAAGAACGTTGAACTGGTCGAGGGGCGCCGCATCGTGCAAACATGGCGCGCGCAAGAGGATGAATGGCCCGAGGATCACTTCTCCGAGATCGTCTTCGATCTCACTCCACTGGGAAAGACCAAGGCCACCATCGATTTCTCGCACCGGCGCGTGCCCACACCGCTGGTCAAGAACTTCAAGGACGGCTGGCGCAAATACTACTGGGAACCATTGAAGGCCATGTTCCCGTAGGTGGGAAAGTCCACGTCCGTCACTCCTTCACATCGATCGTCCACGTCTCGGTTTTCACCGAGTGTTCGCCAGGTGCTTTTGACGTGACCCGCGATGTCTGTACCACCTTCACCGGCCAACTGGTGCGTGTGCTCACAGTGGTGATCGTCTGGTTCTTCATGGTCATCTCCATGCCATCGATCTCCTCTTGCATTTTCTTTTTCGCGGCCACCTTGTCCTTCTCGTCCTTTACCATCGCATCGATCATCCCGCGCATCATGTCCTTCATCACCTTCATGAACTGGCTAACGTCAACACGCTTCTCGGCACGAATGACCATGCGCTGTTTCGCCAGATCATAACTGCTGATCGTCATCAATGTGGTGGTCGTTACTGAATCCGCGTTCTGCGAGAACGGGTTCGCTTCCTTCTGAACGATGCGCAGTGTGTCCTTCGGCAGCATCGTCTTGCCATAAACGCCCGTGAGCCAACCGATCTGGTCGGCGAACATGGCCTGCACGCTTTCCTTATCATCGAGCATACGCATGATGGGGGAGAAGATCAACGCGATCGCGGCACCCGCTTCGGCGTCCTCTTCGTTCACCGCGCCGCCGATCGCTTCGAAGGCACTCACCATGAATTTCTGTGCCTCTTCCCAGTTCACCAGTTCGCTTTTGCCATCGGCCTTTTGCACTTCGTAGCGCAGCGTCAGTTTCTTCCACGGCTCGGCCGCGGTGCCCAAAGCGGCGTTCATCTCGGTCAAGCGCCGCAGCATCACATTCTCGTAAACCATTTCCACGGTGAAGGCTTTTGCGCTGCTCTTGGTCACCTTCACTTGGGCATCCAGTTCATCGGTGCTGTCCTCGGTCACCGTATCGTTCTCGATCTCATAGGTCTTCTGCACAATGTGCAACGTGCGTGCGTCGCCCACCTTCCAGTTGGGTGCCAGCATCACGGGATCGTTCTGGGCGTGTGCGCCAAAAGCGAAGAGGAGAGCGGTTGCGGAAAGGAGCAGCTTCTTCATGGCTGCGAAGATGGGACAGGGGGGGCAGAAACTCATGTCATCCAACATCAAGCGTATGGAGGGCAAGGAGATAGTCAGGTGTGACTTGTCCAACGAAGCGTCTCGTCGGAATCGGAGGTAGGCAGATCACTGCTCGGTAAGAAGCACGGTCAATGTTTGGTTTTCCACGACTTTGCTTCCAGGTTGTGTGAAGGTTGTGCGTTCGGTACTGACCACTTTTATTGGCCAACTTGTCCTTGTGCTCAACGTCGTTAGGGTTTGATTCGTGTTGGACATTTCTATTTGGTCGACCGCTTCCGCGATCTTCCTTTTCGCCAACACACGATCCTTTTCCTTCTCTAAAGTGGCCTCCATGATCTTGGTGAACATGACCTTCATGACCTTGACCATCTCGCTCATATCGAAAACCATCTCGCTTCTTACAACTAGTCGCTGCTTTGCTGGATCATGGCTACTAATGGTCATCAACGTTGTGGTCCGGACGGAGTCCCCGAATTCTTGCAGGTCGGGCATAGCCATCGCTTCGTGTATCCGCATGGTGTCCCGCTGCATCAAGCTCTTGCCATAAACGGACGCAATAGCATCGATCGCCTCCGAGAAGAAGTCGTCAACCGCCTCCTTGGTAGAAAGCATGGTCAGGATCGGGGCCATAAATTCTGCGACGGCGGTCTCTGCGTCAGTACCCTGTCCTTTCACCGCCGAAGACAGGAGTCTGTGCTCTTCTACCAGAACGGCCTTGGCTTCTTCCCAGTTCTGCAGTTCACTCGCGCCGGTGGCCTTGTCAACGCTGTAACGCAACAAGGGCTTTTCCACAACACCGGCAATGCCCAAGCGCTTGCGCATGCCTTCTATTTCCAACATCGTATCATCCCAATGGTCCAACTCAACGATGAACGCCTTCGAAGTGCTCCTTGTGACGCTGATCTGCGTTTTCCATTCCAAGGTTTGGTCCAGCACAAGCGTATCATTTCGCGTCTGGCGGACCTGCTTGGTAGCGTGTATGTTCCGCGCATCGCCCACTTTCCAGTTGGGTGCGATCAGGATACGCTCTTGAGCCGCAGTGGTTGAGGCCGCAAGGATGCAGGCAACTAACAGGAACCGGAATTTCATGCGTGCGAATATGACCACTCTTGGCGGTGCGGCCAGATTAGCCCCGCGCTGCCTTCTTCTCAGCCGGTGTCAGTTCCCGCACCCAATCCGCTTTGTACGGCTTGAAGTGGCCCGACTTGTCGAGGGCCGTTGCTGCTGCTTTGCCGTCCATGTAGCGGGAGAGCACCGCAGCACCGGGGTGCTTGCGGTCGCACAGCACCAACAACGCTGCGTTGGCCCCGGCGCGTGTTGCAATGGGAACACCGCCTCCGAGTTCGGCCCAGTGCCCGCCGATGTAGAGGTGCTTCACGGGAGTGCGGTAATGCGCAATGCCAAGCTGGAAATTCTTCTTGCCCGGTCGCGCGCCCATGATGCTGCCGCCGCGATTGCCGGTGTAGCGCCAGTGTGTGATGGGCGTCGCCACTTCGCAATACACCACGTGCTTGGACAGGTCGGGAGACAGGGCTTCCTGCACGCGAGCGATCAACGTATCGGCATAGTGTTGTTTCAGCTTGGCGTATTCCTCCGCCCGCTGCGGGTCGCCGCTTGCATTCGCCAAGGTGCGCCAGCTATCGTGCATGCCGAACTCGGCGGGTATGTACATGGTGAGCGTGCCCATGCCCGCCGGTGCCATGCTGGGATCGCGAAGGGCAGGGGCGAGGATACTGATGCCGCTCTCTTGTGGGTCGCCACTGCATTGCAGTTCGCGCGGCACGCGCTCGTCGCACAGGAAGATCATCTCCTCACCAAACCCCAGTTCCTGCGCAGGCTTGTCAAGTCCCAAGGAAACCGTTACTGAACTGGGATAGAGTTCGGCTTCATGGAGTTTCTGTTTCAGCTTCGTCGGTACGGCATCGGGCGGCAGCATGCGTTCGTACAGCGCTTCCACATCGCAGGCGGCGATCACCTGGTCGCAGGTTATGGCGTGTGTCGTCCCGCGCTGGTCCACCCGCACACCAACGGCCGCTCCATCCTTCACCACCACCTCGGTAACACGGCACCGGTAATGCACTTCGTTGCCGTAGCTCCCGATCACGTGGCATAGCCACTCCGGGAAAACCTGGCTTCCGCCAATGGGCGGCATCTGGTAGTCGCCGTAGTACGCCCAGCCCACGGGAACAAGGCAACTGAGCAGATCCATCTCGGATGCGAAAACCCGAAGCAGTCGGTCGTCGCTGAAGTAGTTGCGCAGGCCTTTCGTAATGCCCGTGCTACCGCTGTACCGCAAATGCGGAATGAAGGGTAGTGCGAAGCGCAGCTTCTTCATCATGTGCAGGCCGTAACCCAGCTTGCTCATCGACTCTTCGGTGCGGAAGAAACTTCCCATGCCGTCGAACGCGGCGCCGATCTTCTTCGCATCGTGGAAGAACCGCTCGATACCGGCTGCATCCACCGGAAAGTCCCGGATGAGCTGTGCTTTCAGTTCATCGGGGTTGTTGGTGAGCAGGTAGTCGAAGTCGCGGCCTTTGTACCGCTTGATGCGCGTTTGCGGTGCTGCCGTGGGATGATCGCTGCCGATGGCTTCGAAGACCCGGGTAACGATCCCGTTCGGCCCCAACTGGTTCAACCAATGGATCGCGCTATCGAACCGGAAGTCCTTGCGCCGGAAGCCAGCCAAGTATCCGCCGGGTCGTGCATCCATTTCCAGCACGCACACCGATAGCCCCGCCCGGGACAGCAGTGCGGCGGCAGTGAGCCCACCCATGCCGGCGCCGATCACTACCACATCGTAGTTGCTGCGGAGGGTGCTCGGTGACATGGATCGAAGGCGCGGAAAGATGGTGGGCAAGGTAGATGCCCGCTGAACCGGTCACATTGTGCAGCTTTGAGCACTTTCGGTATTCCGCATCCTGAAATATCCAAACCAGAACCTATGGCACAACTCTCCACTCGCGTATCGTCGTTCGTCCTTGTTGCTGTCACCAGCGTCGTTGCGCTATTGACCGCGGCTCCCGCCAACGCCCAATTGGCAACGCGGGTGCCTTCGAGCGTTACCACCACTATCGGCGAGTTCAACGCCACGGCTACCGTATCGAACCTGAACCTCGGCATCACCGCGGCCACGGACAGCACCACGACGTTCCCATACGAGACCACCACGCAATTCACATCGGCCGGCATCGGCTACATCTCGCAGTTCGGTTTGGCGGCGGGCACGCTCACGTTCAACTTTCCGCAGCCGGTCAGCATTTCGCACCTGTACGTGTGGAATGCCTATTTCACCATCGAGCTGGACCACTCCATCAACCAAGTGGAGATGACGTTCTTCGATGTCAATAACAGTGTGCTTGCTACGTGGAACGCAGTGGTCCCCATCGCGACTGTCGGTGACCTTACAGCTTACAGTTCCGACCTCACGTTGGCGGTGAACGGCGTGAGCAAAGTGGAGATGAACGTGCAGACGCTGCACGGTGGTAACGAGATCTCCCTACGCCGTATCGCATTCGCAGGTCCTGCTGAGAGCAATGGGATCGCCAGTGCTGTCGCCGATAGCCCAGCGCCAGCCTATCCGTGCCCTGCTACCGATGCTGTGACGATCCCGGTTCCGGGTGCGCGTAGCGTTGTATTGCTCGATGCCAGCGGTCGCGAGGTAGCGGTGCAAACCAATATCTCAACCGGATACGTGCAACTTGCGTGGCAAGGCTTGGCCAGTGGAACCTACTTCGCACGCATCACCACGGACGCAGGACTGGTGCGGAGCGCCGTGACTGTTCAGTAGCGCACTGCTACGGCACCACGCTCACCTCTTCAAGGATCGCCGGTTGTCCTTCGTGGCACTCGCCACTGCTGGCGCGCGATGGCCGGTAGGTGAACGAGAGCTTGGTGCCGTCCTTGAGGTACTTCTCATCCAGCCCGATGGGGATCAACAACACTTTCGCGCCGTCGACATCGGCTTCCACCAAATATGGGCAGCCATGGCTGGTATGTGCGGTAGTGAGAACGCCGGTGCTGCGAGCAGCGCCCGAGGAAGCGGGAGCATGTGGCGCAGGCGCTTCGGCTTCCGTTGCCGGTTTCTTGCAGGTGCACGCGCTCAGGAATAAAAGTGCGCCAGCGAACAGGAGGATTGCACTCTTCATTTCGCGATCACAATGCGTTCGACCTTCTGGAACCCCGACTTGCCAAGGCGAACGAAGTACACGCCGCTGCTGAGGCTTCGCACATCAATTGTGCTGTTCCATTGTTTGCCCAAGGGCTGGGCCGTGCTGGCCAGGATCTCTTTGCCATCCAGTCCGATCACAGAGAAACGCAGTTCATCATCGG
This sequence comes from uncultured Bacteroidota bacterium, assembly GCA_902825795.1. Classification (GTDB taxonomy): domain Bacteria; phylum Bacteroidota; class Bacteroidia; order Flavobacteriales_F; family PHOS-HE28; genus PHOS-HE28. The sequence continues at coordinate 4,156 of CADECG010000006.1, read as the reverse complement.
AACGTAGTCCCGTGAGTGACACATTGAGCGAACCGTTCGCCTGGATCACCTGCAGATCGGCGACAGCCACTTCCGAGGTATTCTCCTCAATGCCGATGCTCGTGGCGATATCGAACGAGAATATGCGCGTGCGCGAATTGCCACCCGCTGACAGCCACTCACCTGTGAACCAGAACGTGCTGCCGTCGGGGTCGAGGCTCATGTGCGCGTAGTCGCCATAGCGGTTCAGTCCGGTTTGAGCGGCGGTACCCGCAACGGCGACCTGTTCGCTGATCGTCATTTGTCCCAATGGGTCGCCTGCTTGGCGCCCCGTGTAGCGCAATCCTGCATGAATGGTGCTGTCAGGATAATTGCAGCTGTAGCCCAAACCGATGCCGCCGTACTCATCCATGGCGATGCTGGCCATCCAGCGGTTGCCTTCATCGGGGTTGAAGGTGCCTTGTTGGTGAATGGTCCAGTTGCCATCATCCGCATCGCGCAGTTCGTACCAACGCACTGCTGCATGATCTCCGCCAGCATCCACCACATGGCAGAGCACAACACTGTTGTACCCGGTCCAGCGGGTGTGTTGCGCACGGAAGTAGAAGATCTCGCTCACGGCATCGAGCTTCTGCGTGGTGCCGGGCTGTGCAATGTTGTCGAAGCCACTGCCCAAGGCCGTGTTGAACGCTGCTGTTGGGATGGTCTGGGAACTCACCACTGAGGTGTTGCCCGGCGTAACCCAATCGGTGGTCATTTCATACACACGGATCTGGTCAGCGGGATTGCCCCATGCGTTGTCCTCCAAGTTGAAGAAGTAGCATGGTGTTCCGTTCGGGGGCAACGGACCGTCGGCATCGGCGGGCAATACGCTCGTGAAGAAGTTGCTGCCGTTGTTCGGGGCGGTAAGGGCCACCATCTGGGCCGTGGGGTCGCCCGCCAGCATTTTGGTGCGGTCGAACACCACAGCGGTCTTGTTGCTGTTGCTGGTGAAGTAGTACCCATCCCACCACACACTGAATTTCGGATAGTCGGGGAATTGGCTGAAGGTGTAGGAATAGGTGTAGTAGGCGCCCAGCGGATCGCCCGTTTCGCTCACCGCGATCAGCATGCGGTTCGGGCTGAAGTTGAACTGGCTGATGAACCAGCGGTCAGCATGGCGATCGTACAACACGATCGGGTCGCCGGCATCCTGGCTGCCCGGCCACAAGGTGCTCAGCGCAAGAGAGCCGCTCAGGCTGGAGCCCGTTTTCGAGTAGACCTTGTAGCTGACGTTAACGCCTTGCACATAGTGGTTCGGTCCTGCGGCGCCTGTCGGGTCCGGCGGTGCACCACTGCCGTTCTGCCCATTGAAGTTGACGATCGGTGCACGCCCAGCTCCCTTCGGATAAGCCGTTTGCAGGGCGCCATCAGCTTCCAAGAGTGCAGCCTCGTTGAGCACCGGATTGTGGTTGAAGTCGTTGCGCTGCTTCTTGCGCTCGCGCGCCGGGGTTGCAGCGTCATCCACCGTGGGCCATTCGCGGGCAGGCGGGGTTTTGAAAAATCCGGCTGGCAGCGAAACGGTTACGGACTGGCCGAGTTGGTTCACGGTGGTAGTGCCGTGGAACTGCTGGGCATGGGCAACCGTGGCAAGGGCAACGATCGCAAGGGATGCGGAGGTGTGGCGCAACATGTTGGTTTTACAAGGGCGTGCAAAGTAGGGCTTGAACGTTCCGGCACGCAGGCGTTCGGCGGCCACTATCGGTATCGCGACAGGTCAGAAGGCCGGCGGCGGGAATGATCTGCCATATTCGTCGCCCCAAATCGCCCCCTATGTTGAAGCCGCTTTTCTCCTCGATCGCACTGTTCCTGGCCGTTCACCCCATTGTATCCGTTGCACAGATCGAAGTGACCAAGGATTTCAAGTACGAACTCGGGAAGCCGTACACCGTTATCGACGCTCCTGTGAAGGAGTACTTCAGGGTGAGCGACGGAGTGATCGCATTGAAGGTGGATCAGGATTACTACTTCGTGCAAAAGCTCAGCGGCGAGACGCTGACGCAAACGTGCATGAAGGAAGTGCGCGATTTTCCCAAGGGCAGCATGTTGGAGCACACCATGGTGTTCAACGATCGCGTGTACGTGTTCTATTCCACCTGGGACAAAGCCACCAAGACCGAGGAACTATGGGTGCGTGAAGTGGACACGCAGAACTGCGGGTTCAAGGACAAGGGCCGTTCCATCATTAAAGTGAACGGCAAACTCGCCGGATCGCTCGTAAGCCAAGGTTGGTACACCGCCGCTGTGACCGACAAATTCGCCTTCAATGTGTCTTACGGCGACGAGCACCTGATGGTGAAGTACCGCAAGAAGCCGGAGGAAAAGGATGACTCCAAGAACAAGGATGTGATCGGCGTGGTGGTGTTCGACAAGGACGTGGCCGAGGTGTGGCGTCGCGAGTACACCATGCCCTACACCGAAGAGCGTATGGATAACCTGGATGCCGAGGTGGACGCGGCCGGGAACGGTTACGTGCTGGCCACTGTGCGCGAGAAGGACCCCAAGGAATTGGCGCGTGGCGAGGAAATGCCGAGCCATATCGAACTCTTCCGTTTCGGGGCGGCAACGACCGAGATCGACGTAACCCCGATCGACCTTGGTACCATGTACATCAGCGACATCAGCTTGTTCGAAGGGGCCGATAACAAGATGCTTTGCGCCGGGTACTTCCGTACCGAGAAGAAATCGACCGGTGCGGAAGGCCTATTCACCTTCTCGGTGGAGAAGAGCGGTGCCATCGGCCATGTGAAACGGCACGACATCCCGTTGGACCTCATCAACGAGTACATCTCCGAACGTGCGCAGAAGAAGAACGCGAAGAAGGAAGCCGAAGGCACCGCCGAGGTGGGTATGCCCAACTTGGATATGTCCATGGTGCTGGTAGAACCCGATGGTGGAATGGTGCTCGTCGGTGAGCAGTACTACGCCGTTTACCACAGCGCCTCGCAGAACAGGTCGGCGTATTACACCTATCACTACGACAACATGCTGGTAACGAGCATCAGCAGCGACGGTGTGCTGAAGTGGATGAAGAAGCTTCCCAAGCGCCAGATCACGTTGCGGCCTCCGGGTGGCTGCTCATTCTCCTATTTCGAAAGCCCAACGCACATGTTCCTGCTCTTTATGGATCACGTAGAGAACATGGATCTGGGCGTGAACGAAGTGCCCAAAGCCCACTCCGACGGACAAGGCGGTTTCCTCACAGGCTACAAACTGGATATCGGTTCAGGCGCGGTTACCAAAACCAGCATCCTCGACACGCGCGATGTGAAAGGGATGGAACTCTACCAGGTCGGCATCAACCGCGTGGTGGATGTCAGCGCCACCGAGTTCCTGATGGAAGCGTACAAGAAAGGGAAGGAGGACATCCTGGTTCGCGTGTACCTGAAAGAGGACAAGTAGTTCCGCGCATTCGGCGGTTACTTCTCCTTCGTCTTTCTGAACCACTCGTGACCGGTCTCGAACCGGCGCAGTACCTCGGCCACGCGTTTTGCCTTGGTCTCGATCGTTTTGCCACTGCTGATCCAGTGGCAGATGCCGCGCTGCACGCCGGGGCGCAGCTTTTTCCACGCGACGTTCAGGTCGTCCATGAAGTCGAGGGTTTCCTGTAGTTCCTCCGGAACGTTCACTTCGTCCTGGTTCTCGTTGCGCCATACTTCCACCTTCACCGGTACGCCGTCCTTCAGCTTGTGGCTCTTGCGCAATCCGTTGCTCACAATGATCACGTGGTATCCGCTCTTGGTCGGGATCAACGCACGGTCGATGGGGAGGCCGTTCATGGTGCCCTTGATACGCACGGACGCACGCGTGCCGAAGAGCGCGTGCACATCGTGCGGGAATTCGATCCAACTCCACGCGCCCTTGCCTTCGCCGCGCACGATGGTAGCAGTGAAGCGATGGACCTCCGATGATGACTTCTTCTTCGGCATGATGGATCAGCCGCCCGCCTTCTTGGCTTTCATGCCCTTCTCCAGCAAATAGGCCAGCACCTTGTCACGGTGATCGCCTTGCAGCAGTATCACACCATCCTTGGTGTTGCCGCCCACGCCACATTTGCTTTTCAGCGTGCGCCCCAGATCATCCAGGTCGGCTTCCTTGCCTACGAAGCCAACAATGCGCGTTACAAGCTTGTCGCCGC
>CADECG010000005.1 GCA_902825795.1 uncultured Bacteroidota bacterium | reverse complement strand
TGGGCAACTGTGCTTCGGTGATGTTGGTCCAACCGGTCGTCGATGCGGTGTACCAGTTATCGGTCACGGAGATCGTGTCAAGGTCGTTGCGCGTCCACACCTTGTTGGCGGAAGGCCAGTAGATGCGGTTGTTGTTCCATGGATCAAGCACCAACGGATTGATGAAGTTGTAACCGCTCGCGCCGTCGGGGTCGATGCGTTCGTAACCGGTTATGGTGCCATTCGCATCCACCGACTTCTTGTAGAGCCGTCCTTGCTGGCTGCTGGTGAGGATCCAGTTGCCATTGCCCTGTGGCAACGCGCCGTACGCGCCATCATCCTGATGAACGTATTTCCAATCCTGGTTCGGCTGGTCGTCGAGCGCCAAAAACATTCCGTTGTCCTGCAAGCCGCCGAGGATCTTGTTGTCGGTGCCGTTGTCGGTAATGTGTACCGTGTAGAACTGGCTGCTGATGTAGGTGGTGTTGAGGTCCGTCCACGACACGCTGTCCGCGAGGCAATCGTTGGTGCGGTGTACGCCCCCATCGCTGCCGGTGTACAGCATGTTGGGGTTCGTGGGGCTGAAGGTTACCCAGTGCTGGTCCGGGTGGTGGTTCGGGTACACATAGCTCTTCGGGTCTGCGGTGTTGCAACGGTACCCTCCCACCCACGCGGTGCTGTCCGGAGAACGGAATGCGTTGGTGCTGCGCCACAAGTTGGTGCCGCCGATAAAGAGCACATTGGTATCGGCAGGGTGCACACCGATCGACATATCGTAGCTCGTCTGCGTGTTGATGTACCCGAAGTCGAACGTGAAATAACCGGTACAGGAACCGTTGGGCAGATTGCTGCTGCGGTTCGTCCACACGCCACCGGCGCCGGTGCCGTCGCCGCTCACATAGCTGTACTTCCACAGTGAGTGGCCGTGCACACCGGCAGCGGGTGTTTCACTGAAGAAGTAGACCGTGTTCTCGTTGCTGGGGTCAATGGCCAACACCGTCCGCTCCAGATTGGCGGTGAAGCCGACCGGTGAGATCTCCACCCAGTTGAGGCCATCGGTGCTGCGCCAGAAGCCTTCGCTCGCCGTGGTGTTGCCGATCGCGGCGTAGTACACGCCCGTGGTGGTCACCCGCACTTCGGTGTACAAGGATGTTTGTGTGCTGGTGGTATCCAGACCGAGCACAGCATGCCACGAGGCACCACCGTCGTTGCTGCGGAAGATGCCATCGAAGACCGCCGCGAGCACCACATCGCTGTCGTTGCGCGTAGGGTCCACCACTAGGCTGTTCACCTGCTTGAAACTGCCCTTCCGGTTGTACACCTGATGATCGCCCGCGATCGTGCTGGTCAAGTGTGTCCAGCTCTGTCCGCCATCGGTGCTCTTGAAGATGCCGTCACCGGCCAGCAGCGCACTGAAACTGGTGCCGCTCACCACACCGTAGTTCTCGCCGGTGCCCGCATACCATTCGTTCTCGTGCCCCGTGCGCGGGTCCTGTGCCAAGCTGCTGATCCCCGCCATGGCATCGTTAGGACTGGTCCGCGTCCATGTGGTACCGCCATCGGCGCTGCGCCATAGACCACCGGTAACACTTCCGGCCACGAGCACTTGGTCGTTGGTACGATCCACCAACACGGCACGCGTGCGACCACCACGGTTGCGCGGACCGCGCCATGTCCAATTGAGGCCTTTGGCCTCACCGCGGTTCGGCAGTGTTGCGGCGAAAGCGAGTTCCTTTCGGCGGATGTCGGCGGGCACGAGACCGGTCGCGGGATCCATGGTGCGCTCGTGGTTCCAAGCGACCAAACCGTTGGGGTCATCAGCGCTGCCGTTGCCCATTGGGCTGCCGCTATCCACTGTGGGAACGGCACTGAAGTGCACGACAGCGAACAGCGAGGCGAAGAAGAGGGTGATGATCAGGAGCAGGCGTGGCATGCACAGGGCTTTGCGCCGAATGTACGGGCGGGGGAAGGTGTTCACCACTGAGTCTTGCCTGCGCTCCAAATACGTTGGATCGATCCTATTGCCGTTCCCTCGATCGTCCGCCCTTCGCACCGCGCACACGGATTACTTCGTTCGGCCCTCGAGAACCCGACCAACTCCACCTCACCATGCGTGCATTCATCACCACTTCCCTTCTGCTGATCGGTATCCTGCCCATCCGCGCCACAGCGCAGACCGCGGAGGATCTCCCCATCGCGCACACAACAGGCTTTATCGAGAACAAAGGCCAACTACACGATCAGCTGGGCAAACCCGTGCCGCATGTGCGCTACCTGCTGAACGGCCCGGGCCTCAATGTGCAACTGCTCGATGATGGCTTCAGCTACGACACGTGGGTGGTGGAAGAGCAAGCGGAGGAAACACTGCTCATGATCAACGCGGCGCATGACCGGCCGATGCCCGCAGAGCGCACCTACCGGTTCCATCGTATCGACATCTCCTTCGTCGGTGCTTCGCCCGACACGCGCATCGTAGCAAGCGACCCCTTCAACGATCACTTCAACTACTACACCCAGGGTACGCCCGAGGCCGGCGCCGTGAACGTGCAACACTTCCGCACGGTGGAATACCTGGACATCGTCCCAGGCATCGATGTGCGTTTTCAGCTGAGCGAGGGCACCGCGTCAATGGAGTACGACTTCGTGGTGCATCCCGGCGCCGACATGAGCGCCATCCGCATGCGGCACAGCGGCGCCGGCGCCACGTTGGACGAGCGTGGTGTGCTCGTCTTCAACACGGCCTTCGGCGAATTGGTTGAAACGCTGCCAGCGAGTTGGCACGAGGTGGGCCACGAACGCAAAAGCGCTCCGGTGAAGTGGACGCGCAACACCGATGGCACGATCGGCTTCGCCCCGGCGGATGGTTTTGTGGCGCGCGCGAACGCAACACTGGTGATCGACCCGGTGCCCACGGTCATGTGGAGCACGATGTACGGCGCCGAAGGTCTGGACAACTTCCAAGGCGTGGCCATTGATGTGAACGGCAACTCGTTGGCCAGCGGCAATGCACAGTCCGTTGCGGCCATTGCCACCAGCGGCGCGCACCAGACCACGTTGCTCGGTGGATCGGATGCCATGTTGGTGAAATTCGATGCAGCCGGTGTGCGGCTCTGGGGCACCTACATGGGTGGCTCGAGCGGCGACCTCTCGACTTCCGTAACGACCGACGCCAGCGCGAACATCTACATCTGCGGCAGCACCAGCAGCACCACGGGCATCGCCACGGCGGGTTCACATCAACCCAACAAGAGCTCCGCTAGCGATGGCTTCCTGGTGAAGTTCAATACCAATGGCGTTCGGCAATGGGGCACGTACTATGGCGGCACAGGAAGCGACTATGCCCGCGATGTGCAGTGCGATGGTGCCGGATACCCTGTGATCGTGGGCACTACTGAAAGCCTCACGGGCATTGCCAGTGCTGGCGCTGCCGACATATCCTACGGCGGTAACGGCGATGCCTTCGTTGCGAAGTTGAGTCCGAGCGGCGTGCGCCAGTGGGCCACATACATGGGCGGTAGCCAGGCGGACAGCGGCGTGGGCACCAGCAACGATGGAACGTTCATCTATCTGGTGGGCACTACCGCATCACCCTCGGGCATTGCGACCAGCGGCACGCACAAACCCACCAAAAGCGGTGGCACAGATGGCTACTTGGTGAAGTACAGCGGCTTGGGCGCGAAATCGTGGGGCACCTACTACGGTGGCGCCGCCGACGACTTTATGATAGCCTGTCTGGCGGAACCATCCACGGGACGCATTTACATCTGTGGCGGTACGCTGTCCTCATCGGGCATTGCCACGGCGGGCAGCCACGATGCGAGCTATAACGGAACTTCCACCGCGGGCGATGGCATGCTTGCCAAGATCGACAACTATGGCTTGCGCGAGTGGGGCACGTACTACGGCGGCGCGGACCAGGACTGGTGCGAGGACATTGCGATCGGCTATACGGGGCGTATCTATGTATCGGGTTTCACTGGATCGCCAACGGGCATTGCAACAGCTGATGGTGTACAGCCAACCCTCACGAATAGTGCTTCGGCCTTCCTCACGCGTTTCACTACTGCTGGCGCCCGCATATGGGGAACGTACTTCAATAGCAACACCAATTGGATGTGGGCGCGTTGCGCGGCGCGGAACAGCATTGTGCTACTGGGCGGCGATACCCGGGCTCAGACCATCACCACGCCGGGCTGTCATCAACCCAACTATGGCGGTGGTGGCTTCGATGCCTACTTGGTGCGCTTCAGTGATCCGCTCTTCCTGCTCTCGCCCACGCAACCTCGAACCGAGCAAGCCATTGTCAAGGAAGCCGATGGCACAGTGTTGCTGCAGCCGACGGCAACCTCTGTGGAAGGAGCCGCAACCGTGCGCTTGATGGACATCGGCGGCCGCGTGCTTGGCGTTTGGACGTGGGCGAACAGCAGCGCATCCTATCGGCTCGACCTGTCCGGCGCAGCGCCGGGTGTGTACATGATCATTGTTGATGCGGCCGGTGAACAGCGCACGGCAAGGGTCGTGAAATAGTGACGGTCACTCCTTCCGCTCCAACCGGAATCCGGCCTTCTCGATGTCTTCCCAAAAGCCCGGGTAGCTTTTGGTTACCACCCCGGGGTCTTCGATGGTGACCTGTTCGCAGACCAACGAGAGCGGAGCCAAGGCCATGGCCATTCGGTGATCGCCACGCGGGTTGAAGGTGAATGCACGGTCGGCCAAGGCAGCGATCAACTCGGTGCTCGAAGCCAATTCGAACCAACCCGGTCCTGATGTGCAGGGAATGCGGAGTTGGCCCAGCGCATCGCTGATGCCCGCGATCCGATCGCTCTCTTTCAGCGGCAGGGTATCGAGCCCGGTGAAGCGCGCGCTGCGGCCCAACATGGCCTGCGTAATGGCGAGCATGGGAAAGATGTCGGGCGTGTAGGTAAGGTCGAAGGCATACTGGCCTTCACGCACGGGCCGTAGCGCGCGATGCACAAGCGTAGTGTACAGCGTTTCGGGTCCGATCCCATCATCCACCCAGTCAGCGGTTTCCACTTCGTCCTTCAGCAAATAGCGGATGGCTTCATCGCCTTGATAGCTCTCCTGATCCAGGTGGTTCAGCGTGGCACGCGCACCGGGTGACGTGGCAATGATCTGGTAGATGAATGAGGCGGCGCTCCAGTCGGTGGGTATACTGAACGGCTCCTCGGGCAGCGCATAGCCCCCGCTCTCCGCTCCTACATGCCGTTGCGGGTGGAAGCCCATGTTACTATCGGCATTGAACTGCTTCATAATGATCATCGTCATCATGACGTACGGCTCGGAAAGCGGCGGGCCGTGCCAGTGGATCAGGATCCCGTTCTCCATCATCGGCCCGATCATCATGAGCGCGCTGATGAACTGGCTGCTCGCGGGCGTGTCCATCGTCACCTCACCCCCCGACAGCTTGCGGCCGCGCACGCGGTAGCCCTCGGGCACGTGTTCAATATCGGCGCCGAGTTGGCGCAGGGCATCCACCAACTCCTGATGCGGTCGCTCCAACAATCGCGCATCGCCGGTGAGGATGTGTTCCTCACCATCACGGATGGCAGCCCACGCCAGCAGAAAACGGAACGTAGTACCGCCCATACCGCAATGCATTACGTGCGGGCGTTCGTCGAGCAGCCGCTTCAATGTTGCGCTGTCGTCGCTCGTGGGAAAATTCTTCAGTTCGAAGGGTTCGTCCTCATCCATCTTGCGCGGGCCCAGCGGCACCGCCATACTGGCAATGATGGCCGCGCGCGCGGCAACGCTCTTGCTGCGCGGCAACGCAACGAGCATGTTGATCCGGTCGGTGGGCTTACGTACGGTTATGGAGGGCATTGTGCGCGACGAGGTGACGGTAGTGCTCGATGGCTTCGCTCAATTGGGTGGAACTCACCTCTACATCCACGACGGCTTCGCCGATGCTCTTGAGCAAGGTGATACGGATGCCGCCTTCACGGTTCTTCTTGTCATTGCGCATCAAGGCCACAATGCGGTGATGATCGGAAGCCATGAGCGGATAGGGCTTGTAAAGCGAGAGGATATGCTCTGAGATCTTCTCCATGCTGGCGCGATCGAGCAGCCCGCGTTTCCAACTGAGCCAGCTTTCGGCGATCATGCCCAACGCCACGGCCTCGCCGTGCAACAATGTGCGTTGGCCGCTTTCCCAGCTATGCGCTTCCAACGCGTGGCCGATGGTATGACCGAAGTTGAGCTTCTTCCGATCGCCGTGCTCGTGCATGTCCTTGGTAACCACTTCCGCCTTCAGTGCGATACTGCGCAGGATCAATCCGGCCAAAGCATCCATGTCGTGCAGGGGGGCAGTGCGCACATCGTTCCAGTGGTCAGCATCCAACGCAAGTCCATGCTTGATCATTTCGGCAACACCGTTCAACAGCTCGCGTTTGCCCAAGGTGCGCAGGAAGGGAACGTGCACATACACGCCCATCGGCGGCTCGAAGGAGCCAACGGCGTTCTTCACGCCACCGAGGTCGATACCGCTCTTGCCACCGATCGCCGCATCGCACATGCCCATAAGCGTGGTGGGCACATGCACGCAGCGTATACCGCGTTTGTACGCACCTGCGATGAAGCCACCGAGATCCGTCACCACTCCACCGCCGAGGTTCAAGAGCACCGCGCTGCGGTCGGCCTCCGCCGTGAGCAAATGCTCCCATACAGCGCGACAGGTCTCCAGGCTCTTGGACTGTTCGCCGCTGGGCACCTCGATGGTGCTTGAATTGCGCAATCCATCCAGTTGTCCGAGCAACTCCGGAAGACAAAGTCGCAAGGTGTTCTCATCGCCGAGCACGAAGACGCGGACGCCATCAGGCTCCTGCTTCAACCGCGCACCGAGCGCTGCCAAGCTGCCTGCACCCACGTACACGGGGTGTTCGGCGGCCCACAGTTCAACGGCTCTTGCGCGTTTCGGCATGCTTCTACATTTGGCCGCCCCCAGCAGGTGGGCAGCGTTCAAAGGAAAGGAACCCGATGCCACCACCGGCCACTGGCGCCCCACCACAGCAACTTCCTGATCTGCGCGATACGCGCACGGCGTTCGCGCACAAGAGCAACGCCGAACTCTGGCGAGCCTACTGGCTGTTCAAGGTCATAGGCAACCCAACGGTCAGTGGTATCGGGGGCAAGCTCACGCAGTTCGCATTGAACCTGTACCTGCCGGTGAAGGGCCTCATCAAGGGCACCATCTTCAGCCAGTTCTGTGGTGGCGAAACGATCGAGGAAAGTCTAGGGGCCGCCGCCCGTTTGGCCAAGAGCGGCGTTGGCACCATCCTCGATTACAGCGTGGAAGGCAAAGACGGTGATGAAGCCGCGCTCGACCATACCGTGGAAGAAACGGTGCGCACCATCGGCATTGCCCAGCAGCGCACCGATATCCCCTTCTGCGTCTTCAAGCCGACGGGGATCGGGCGCTTGGACATTTGGGCGCGCATGAGCGATGGCCGCGTGCTGAGCAACACCGAACGCGAAGAATGGCTGCGTGTGGTGAAGCGCATGGAAACGATCTGCCAAGCCGCAGCTCGTGCGAACGTGCGCATACTTGTGGACGCGGAAGAAAGCTGGATGCAGCCCGCCATCGACGACATCACCGATCGCATGATGGCGCAGCACAATCGCACCCGCGCCATCGTCTACAACACCGTGCAGCACTACCGGCACGACCGTCTTGACTTCCTCAAGAGCAGCTTCGCGAAAGCCGAACAAGACCAGTACATCCTTGGGGTGAAGCTCGTGCGTGGCGCATACATGGAAAAAGAACGGGCGCGTGCCGCTGAACTCGGCTACCGCGATCCGATACACGCCGACAAAGCATCCGTGGACAGGGACTACGACGAAGCGCTGCGCTTCACGGCCGCGCACATCGATCGCATCAGCGTGGTGGTGGGCACCCACAATGAGGACAGTACGTTGCTCATGGCCAAACTCATGGGCGAACGCTCCATCGCCCGCAACGATGACCGCATCTGTTTCGCACAACTGCTCGGCATGAGCGATAACCTGAGCTTCAATATGGCCGCCGCTGGTTACCGCGTGGCGAAGTATGTGCCTTACGGTCCCGTGCGCGAAGTGATGCCTTACCTGCTAAGGCGCGCTGCGGAGAACACCAGTGCGCGTGGACAGAGCGGTCGGGAACTCACATTGATCGCGCTGGAGCGCAAGCGGAGGAAAGCGTAGCCGCGACTCGGGCTCGTACCACGGACGCTTGTTCGGTTCTATCGCTGCGCTATCCCCACCAGCGTTGCCATGCTGTCAATGCGGAAGTCCTCCAACACCAGCACCTTCAACCGCGCGGGTTTACCGGCCAGTGCAACATCCACTGTGTAGGTGAGACTATCTCCGTGACGCCGCGTTTCCTTCAGGATCACTTCGCCATTGGCAACGCTTGCGCGCACACTATCGATGGTGGTCGGCCAGTTGGCTATGGAACTGCTGGCCTCCGGCGTGCTCTTCACCAAAGTCTCCTTCAAGCGGAGCTTGATGCGGGCCTCGGGCATCCATGCACCGCTTGTGATGCGCTCACCAAAGAAGAACCATGCGGCCACACCACCGATGAGCAGGCCGATGATGAAGAGACGGATGCGGCGGGCGAGGTTCATGCAGTGGTGTTGCAGTGAAGCAGTTGAGCAGTTACGCCATCAGGCATTTAGGCCGTGGGTGGTGCAGGGTTGTGGCCGTGATGAGCGGAAGAGCTACGAAAAGCCGACGCTCTTTTCAGAATGCCGCCAGCAGCATATTGAGGTCCTTGTACTCCAGCTTGAAGGCCTCGCTGAGGACCTCGCTGGTAAGGGAGCCATTGTACAAGTACACGCCGTGGCGCAAGCCGAGGTCCTTCTTGATCAGTTCTTCGAAGCCGCCGCCATCGCCCATGCTCAGGAGCATGGGGCTGAAGATGTTGCTGAGCGCATAGCTGGCGGTGCGTGGCACGCGGCTGGCGATGTTGGGCACGCAGTAGTGGATCACACCGTATTCCTTGAACACCGGATCGGTGTGCGTAGTAACGCGACTGGTCTCGAAGCAGCCGCCGCGATCGATGCTCACATCCACGATCACGGCACCGGTCTTCATATCGCGCACCATATCGCTGGTCACCACCATGGGTGTGCGTCCATGCTCCGGGCGTAAGGCACCGATCACCACGTCGGCTTTTGTCAGCGCATGTTTCAGTTCATCGGGCTGGATCACACTGGTGTAGATGCGCGTGGCCAGATCGCTCTGCATGCGCCGCAACCGGTAAATGCTCTTGTCGAACACCTTCACGCTTGCACCAAGACCCAACGCGGCACGTGTGGCGAACTCGCCAACTGTACCAGCACCCAGGATCACGACTTCAGCCGGAGCCACACCGCTAATGCCGCCGAGCATCAGGCCCGGGCCGCCCTTGTCGGTGCCCATGTACTCGCTGGCAATGAGGATCGACGTGTTGCCCGCGATCTCCCCCATGGCGCGTATGATCGTGTAAATGCCCTGCCGGTCCTTGATGAAGTCCCACGCCACGGCGTGCACGCGCTTCTTCATCATCAACTTCAGCGCATCCTGCGGTTGCACAGTGAGCTGCAATGCGGAAATAAGCAACTGCTTGGGCCGCAACATCTCGATCTCGGCGCTGCTGGCCGGAGCAACCTTCAGGATGATATCGGCCTTGAACACTTCCAGCGGGCTGTCCACCAGCATGGCACCGGCCTCGGTGTAATCGCTGTCCTGGAACTGCACGGCCTTGCCAGCACCCCGCTCCACCACCACATCGTGGCCACGACCGGTAAGCACGGCCACTGCGGCCGGGGTCAGCGGCACCCGATGCTCCTGGAAGGCGACCTCCTTGGGAATGCCGATGTACAGATTCTGCTTCTTGCGTTGCGTGGCGACAGCCTGCTCCTGTGGGAGCATGGCCATTTCACTCGCCAACTGCCTGATGATCTCGCTGTGGGCCGTCATGATCGGAGGGTCAAGATACGCTCCTCCCCGTTGATCGCCATGTCGATGAAGACCGTACCGGGCGGCAGCAGGTCGGCGGCCAGTTCAGGCCATTCCACGAAGCAGTAGGCATCGCTGTCCACGTACTCCGTGAAGCCGATGCCCTCCAATTCACGCGCATCGCGCAGACGGTACAGGTCGAAGTGGTACACGGGGCCGTGCTCGGTGCTCCAGTACTCGTTCACAATGGCGAAGCTGGGGCTGCTGGTGCTGTCCTTCACACCCAGCGCTTGGCAGAAGCCTTTGATCAATGTGGTCTTACCAGCGCCGAGTTCGCCGCGCAGGGCGAAGACGCGGGCTTCGGGGAAGTCGCGGAGGATCTGACCGGCAATCACGGTCGCTTGATCAGGAGAGGAAAGGCGGTAGGGCATTAGGCCGCGAAGATCGTTGCGCGGTGCCACTGCCCAGCTTCATCAGGAATAGACACGTCGGAAAAAAGTCGCTGTCGAACTGCCGCGCTGGGTTCCCCAAGAGCCGGATCAACACCCGGAACATAACGGGTACTTTGGAGCGATTTAAGACCATGAATTGGAGAAAGGAGAATCAGCGACAAGAGCGAGCACAGGACCGCGCCTTCCGATGGGTACTGGTGACCTTGGGATCGTCAATGCTTGCTGTCGCGGTCTATCTCTTCAACTCCGAACAGATTGTCCTGGGCCGTAGCTGGCGATATTCCCATACTCGGATCTTTTCGTGGGGGGAAGCTTTGTTGATTGGTATCATCGCATTGATCGGCGCATGGCGGTGGCCGAAAGTTTCTAAGGAACAAAACCAGGGCGACCGCAACGATGATCCGCTTGACTGAACGGCGAGAAACGTGGTGCTACCTCGGCGTCAAATACGCCACGGGCACCATCATCTCCTCCATGCTGATGCCACCGTGCTGGAAAGTGTTGCGGTAGTAGTTAACGAAGTGGTTGTAGTTGTTGGGATACACGAAGTAGAAGTCCTTCTTTGTGAAGACATACACCGCGCTGACGTTGGTGCGGGGTAGGAAGGCCTTGGCTGGATCCTTGATCGCCAGGACATCGCGCGGCTCGTAGGTGAGGTTCTTTCCGTGCTTGTAGCGCAGGTTGCTGGTGGTGTTGCGATCGCCCACCACTTTGCTGGGTTCGGTAACACGCACGGTGCCATGGTCTGTGCAGATCACCACGCGCCCACCGCGTTCTGCGATCCCCTTCAGGATGTCGAACAACGGGCTATGCTCGAACCAACTTTTGGTGATGCTACGGTATGCCGCTTCGTCCTCGGCCAGTTCCCGGATCACCTCCATCTCGGTGCGCGCATGGCTGAGCATATCGACGAAATTGTAGACGATGGCGTTAAGGCCATTGCCCATCAAGTTGTCCAGCGTATCGGCCAGTTTGCGGCCGGCAGCCAGATTCGTGATCTTATGGTAACTGAACTTGATGTTCTTGCCTAAGCGCTTCAACTGATCGCCGAGGAACTCTTCTTCGTGCGCGTTCTTGCTGCCCTCCTCCTCCTCACCGATCCACTTTCCCGGGAAACGCTTTTCGATCTCGCTCGGCATCACTCCGGCGAAGAGCGCGTTGCGTGCGTATTGCGTTGCTGTGGGCAGGATGCTGAAGAACACGTCCTGCTCCACGGTGCGGTAGTACTGGTTGAGGATGGGCTCCAGGATGCGCCATTGATCCAAGCGCAGGTTGTCGATGAGCACCATGAAGAGCGGTTGGCCGTCCTTGAGGTGCGGGGCGACTTTCGTACGGAAGAGCTGGTGGCTCTGCAACGGGATGTCCTGGCCTTTGCCGTTCACCCAATCCACGTAGCGGTCGCCCACGTAGCGGCTGAACACGTCGTTCGCTTCCTTCCATTGGCTGCGCAGGATCTCGGCCATGCCGGGGTCCTGGCTGCCTTGCAGTTCAAGTTCCCACCGGATCAGGTCGCTATACAGTTCCTTCCATTCCTGCACCGTAAGCCGGTCGCTGATGCGCATGCTCAACTGTCCGAACTGCCGCTGGTAGTCGGTGTTCGTTTTCTCGCTCACCAACCGCCGTCCATCGATGTGCTTCTTGAGCGCCAGCAGGATCTGGTTCGGGTTCACGGGCTTGATCAGGTAATCGCTGATCTTGCTGCCGATCGCATCCTCCATGATGTGCTCTTCCTCGCTCTTGGTGATCATCACCACGGGCGTTTGCGGGGCGAAGGCTTTGATCTTCGTGAGCGTCTCGAGACCCGTGAGGCCGGGCATGTTCTCATCGAGCAGTATAGCCCCGTATTCCTTCCCTTTCACCTTCTCCACCGCGTCGATGCCGTTGTTCACGGTATCCACAGTGTAACCTTTCTCTTGCAAGAACAATACGTGTGGGCGCAGGAGATCGATCTCGTCGTCGGCCCACAGGATGGAAACACTCATGGTTGAAGTTGTTGGTGGGCGCATCATGATGCGCCCGTACTGGTGAGAAGCAGGAACGCACAATTGGTGGTTCTGGTCTGCGGGGGGGTGAAGGTAGAGGGCGTGGAACCGACGGACCGGCTTCGCCATCTTCGCCCCGCCCCCGACGTCGGGACTCTGAAGCATGCGCCGCAAGATCCTCAACGACCCCATCTATGGGTTCATCACCGTGCCCGATGCCACGGTGTTGCGGCTCATCGATCATCCTTGGTTCCAGCGGTTGCGGTACATCAAGCAGTTGGGCCTTTCGCATTTGGTCTACCCAGGCGCCTTACACACGCGCTTCCACCATGCGTTGGGTGCCATGCACTTGATGGGCCAGGCCATTGAAACGCTGCGCAGCAAGGGACACGCGGTCACCGATGATGAAGCCCAAGGCGCTGCCATCGCCATCCTGCTGCACGATGTCGGTCACGGGCCGTTCAGTCACGCGCTGGAGAGCAGCTTGGTGGATGGCATCGACCACGAGGAGGTCAGCGCCTTGGTGATGGATGCGTTGAATAACGAACTCGATGGCGCGCTAACGACCGGTCTGGCCATTTTCCGCGACCAGCACCCCAAGCACTTCCTGCACCAGTTGGTGAGCAGCCAATTGGATGTTGACCGCATGGATTACTTGAACCGCGACAGCTTCTACACCGGCGTAAGCGAAGGGGTGATCGGTGGCGACCGCATCATCAAAATGCTGGAGGTGGTGCACGACGCCAGCCTCGACACGCGCAAGAGCCGACTGGTGGTAGAGGAGAAAGCGATCTACAGCATCGAGAAGTTCATTGTAGCGCGGCGCCTGATGTACTGGCAGGTATACCTGCACAAGACCGTGGTGAGCGCCGAGGTGATGCTGGTGGAAGCGCTGAAGCGGGCAAAGACATTGGTCGCAGGTGGCGAGCCGCTCTTCGCTTCACCCGCTCTGCAGCGCTTCTTATCCAAACCACACGGTCGCGACGACTTCCGCGATCCCGAGGTGCTGAAGGACTTCCTGCGCTTGGACGATCACGACATCATGGGAGCGGTGAAAGTGTGGGCCGAACATCGTGACAAGTCGCTCGGCAAGTTGTGCAGCGATATCGTTCAGCGGCGCACGTTCAAGATAGCCTTGCAAAGCAACCCATGGCCTGCTGATGAAGTCTCGCCCAAACGCACGGCAGTCGCCAAACAACTGGGCGTTCCGGCCGATCAAGCCGAACACTTCGTACTCACCGGGCGTATCGTCAACAATGCCTACGACACGGCCACGGACCGCATTGAACTGCTGTACAAAGACGGCACCGTGCGCGACATAGCCGAGGCGAGCGACAACTTAGGGATCGCCGCGCTGAGCACGCCCGTGGAGAAATGGTACTTGGCTTGGCCGAGGGGGTTGACCTGAGCAACAGCAAGATGATGCACCGGATGCAATTGAACTGAACCCATGGACCTGAGGCCGAATGCCCAACGAGCGAAGAATGCGATCACACTGATCTGGATCGTGTTGCTCACCCAAATGCTATCGTTGGGTTCGAGCATAATGCAGTACGACCTGCTGTCGGACATGTCAGGTATGGAAATGCCCGATGAAGAAACCATCAGCGCGAACGATACGCGGGAGATGGTGACCGGGTTGTTGGCTATGGCGGCATACATCGTCTCGGCCGTCTTCTTCATCCAGTGGTTCAGGCGGGCCTATTTCAATCTGCACTTACGATCGCACAACCTCAGATACCCGGAAGGTTGGGCCGCAGGTAGTTGGTTCGTGCCCATCCTGAATTGGTTCAGGCCCTATCAGATCATGCGGGAACTGTGCGAGCGCACCGCAAGCTACTTGCAGGAGAAAAGCCTGCCGCATCAAGCAGTTCCATATGGCCTTGTGGGCTGGTGGTGGGCGGTATGGGTCATTAGCGCCGTCGTAGGCCAGATCGCTTTAAGGACGGGCATATCCGCTGACTCCATCGAGGAGATATCGGCCAATACCGTGGTGTACATCGTAGCCGGTGTGATCGAAATACCATTGGCCTTCCTCACCATCGCGGTCATAAAGAACTATGCACGCATGGAAGCGCTGTTCGCGCTAACGAAGCAGGAGCCGGTGGATGTGCTCCCTAGCACCACATAGCAGTTTGCTCCATCAACGTGCCGCCAAGCGCGAGCACTGACACGGCGCGAGTTCCGATCCGTACGGCTGCATCCGCGGGAAACAGAACGCGTGCTCTGCACGTGACGGTTGGTTGGACCGAGCGGTGCGGACGATCACACCTGTGCTACTTTGGCGGAACAAACCAACGCACATGAGAACAACCGCTACCCTCTTTTCAGCCATGCTTGTTGCCGGTGCTAGTGCACAGTGCAACCTCGCCATTGCATCGTTGAGCACTGTCATCACCACGGCAGGTCCTCTCGTATCGGCCAACAACGAAGCCTTCTGGGTATGCCCCGGCGCCTCGCCCACCTTCGCGGGCACAGGCAACACCATCGCCATCGAGAACGGCGCCATTGTGTCCATCACGGGCGATGACAATACCGTTTCCGCGAAAACCTTCTTGGGCGTGGCCGGGGACAACAACACGATCTACACCACGGACGCTTCGTTGGTGCTCGACCAAGGCACGGGCAACACCATCATCCAGTGCGCGAGCGTGGTGTTCGATTACACCAATGCTCCGTCCAACGGCTGCGCAGTGGGCATCGAGGAAGAAGCGGCGCTGGTGCAAGTGCAATTGCTGCCCAACCCTGTGCAGGACCTCCTTACCGTTACCAGCGGTAACAGCACCGTACTGAGCGTGCAGGTAGTGGACATGGCCGGACGTGTAGCGCTGAACGTTGCCGGCAACACGCAAATGGCCATTGATGTTGCAGCGCTACCCGCAGGCATCTACGTGGTACAAGTGTTCACCAACAACGGCACCGCTGTGCGCCGTGTGGTAAAGGGCTGATCCCGAATTGCTTTTTGACGAACGTCCCGACTTGTTCGGGACGTTCGTGTTATATGCCGGATCTGGAAGCGAGCGTTCGCCTGTGCAACTTGGCGGCCTGAATTCATCACTGCTCCATGAAGACCATCCTCATCACAGGCGCGACCAGCGGTTTCGGCGAAGCCAGTGCCCGCCGCTTTGCTGCCGAAGGTTGGCGCGTCATCATCACCGGTCGAAGGCGCGATCGGCTCGATGCGTTGCAGCGCGAACTCGAGGGCTTGCACGGCACCGTAGAGCGAGGTCATGTGTCGTACGTGCTGTGTTTCGACGTGCGAGATCGGGCGGCGGTTGATACTGCGATCGCTGGACTTCCTCCGAAGTGGGACACGATCGATGTGCTGCTGAACAATGCCGGACTTGCTGCGGGCTTAGCGCCGTTGCAGGAAGGCAGCACGGATGATTGGGACCGCATGCTCGATACCAATGTGAAAGGCCTGTTGAACGTGAGCCGCGCGGTGATACCGGGGATGATCCTGCGCAAGAGCGGACACATCATCAATATCGGCAGCACGGCGGGCAAAGAGGTCTACGCCAAAGGCAATGTGTACTGCGCCAGCAAATTCGCGGTGGATGCACTGACCAAGGCCATGCGCATCGACTTGTTGGAACACGGCGTCAAGGTGACGCAGATCGCTCCCGGTGCCGCCGAAACGGAATTCAGCGTAGTGCGCTTCGGCGGCGACGAAGACCGCGCGAAGCAAGTGTATCAAGGCTTCGACCCATTGCGCGCTGAAGACATAGCGGACATTGTGCACTACGTGGCCACCCTCCCGTCGCATGTATGTATCAACGACCTGGTGGTTACACCCACCGCCCAAGCGAACAGTACGAACATTGTGAGGAGGTGAACAACCATTGAGCGGGGACGGTGCAGCCCCATCCCCATCCTCTCCTTTCTGCACATAGCTTCGCCTCAAACATCCACACATCATGAATTCCCCTTGGATAAAGATCCTCGTGTTCGGTCTCCTGTTCGCCATCGGGGGCTTTTTGATAGGGCGTAGCTGTGGCGGGCACTGCGGCAAGGGTGAGTGTGGCAGAGTAGCCAGCTGCCATGGCAATGCTACTTGCGCGCACGGCGAAGGCTGCACGAAAGAAGAATGCAAGAAGGGCGGTTCATGCTGCAAAGGCGGGCATGGAGAGGCCCATGGCGAAGGCAAAGCGTGTTGCAAAGGCGGACATGGCGAAGGACACGGCCACGGACACGGCGAGCACCACGGCGACACCGAAGTGCATACGATCATCGACGGGCTGAAGGCATCCAATTTCCAAGGCGACACCACGATCACTGTGGACGGTGGAACGGTGAACGTGAAGCGCAACGGCGACCAGATGGAGGTGAAGGTGGAGATGAGCGATAGCGCGCGGGTTGTCGAGAAGACCGTGGAGGTCGAGGTGCACTGACCTCGGGTGCTACCCTTCCATCACGATGCAGATTTTGCTCGAATGGCAACCAATCGACATCGATTGGGCCGATTTGCTGTTCCGGCTCATGTTGGTCGCCGTTCTCATACCGGTGCATTGGATCATGGTCAGGCTATCCTTTTGGCAGGCCAGTAGGATGTTCGACCAGGGGCAAGAGTTGCGAGCACGTCATCCAAGGCTACCAAATTGGTTTACGCCAAGGAAGCCGAGCATGGAAAGAGAACGGATCAAATGGGGGATCCTGTGTGGGATAATGGCTCTCATGTTCCTGTTCGGTGTGGTGCCGTAAGGCGCACTATTCGCTCTGGACCATCGGCCTATCTTCGCCGCCGCCCGCAAGGGCGATAGCGCGATAGCATGCAGTTCAGTGCGAGCCAAATAGCAGAACTCCTCGATGGCGAGGTGGATGGCGACGCACAGGTATTGGTAAGCGACCTCGCCAAGATCGAGGAGGGCAAGGCGGGTACCCTCACGTTTCTGGCCAATCCGAAGTACACCGAGTTCCTCTATTCCACCGGTGCGAGCATCGCGGTCGTTGAGCGCGACTTCCAGCCTTCGCAGCAATTACCCAAGCGGCTAACGCTGATCCGGGTTACGGATCCACGTGCATGCTTCAGCCGGTTGCTGAAGATGAACGAGGACCTGCAATACAACAAGAAGGGTATTGAACAACCGAGCTTCGTGAGCCCTAAGGCCAAGGTGGCCAGCGGCGCTTACGTGGGCGCCTTCACCTACATCGGCGATGGTGCGGTGATCGAGGATGGCGTTAAGATCTTTCCGCACTGCACCATCGGCGACGGGGTCCACATCGGCAAGAACACGCGGATCCATAGCGGTGTTCAGGTGTACAACCGCTGTGTGATCGGGGCTGATTGCATCATCCACAGTGGCGTGATCATCGGGGCCGACGGTTTCGGCTTCACTACCGATGCGAAAGGCGTTTACGAGAAGATGCCGCAGGTGGGCAACGTGGTGATCGAGGACGATGTGGAGATCGGCGCCAACACCACCATCGACCGCGCGACCATGGGAAGTACCGTGATCCGCAAAGGCGTTAAGCTGGACAACCTGATCCAGGTCGGCCACAACGTTGAGATCGGTGCGCACACCGTGATCGCATCGCAGACAGGCATTGCGGGCAGCACCAAGATCGGCAAGTACTGCATGATCGGTGGGCAAGTGGGTATCGTCGGGCACCTCATCATCGCCGACCAAGTGAAGATCGCGGCACAGAGCGGCGTTGGTCACAGCATTACGGAAGTCGGGGCCACTGTGCAGGGAAGTCCTGCCTTCAACATCGGGGACTACAAACGCAGCTATGTTGTCTTCCGCAATTTGCCCGACCTGAAGAAGAAGCTCGACGAGATCGATCCCTAAGCACGGGCCGACGCTCGTCGGCCCCCACAGATCCTCATGAACCCAGACAAGCAACACACGCTGAAAGGCAGCGCCACGGTGAAAGGCGTTGGACTGCACACCGGCGAGCCTGTTACACTGACACTTCGCCCGGCCCCCATCGGCCACGGCTACAAATTCCAGCGCACCGACATTGAAGGCGAGCCCATTATCGCCGCCGATGCGGACTTGGTGGTGAGCACTGAACGCGGCACCACGTTGGGTAAAGGCGAGGTACGTGTGAACACGACCGAGCATGTGCTGGCAGCGCTGTACGCATTGGGCGTCGACAACTGCTTGCTGCAACTGAGCGGCCCCGAAGTACCCATCATGGACGGCAGCGCACTACCCTTCGTGCTGGCCATTGAAAGTGTTGGATTGGAAGAACAGAACGCCGCGCGCGATTGGTACGTCCTGAAAGAGCCGATCTGGTTCGAGACGAAGGAGAAGGGAACCGAAATGCTGGGTGTACCCACACCTGCGGGCGAGCTGCGCCTTACCGTGATGGTGGATTACAACAGCCCCGTCCTTGGTACCCAACACGCAAGCAGCTACCGGGCAGAGGCATTCAACGACGAGATCGCACCGTGCAGCACGTTCGTCTTCCTGCGCGAGTTGACGCAATTGGCCAAAGCACGTCTCATCAAAGGCGGCGACCTCAACAACGCCATTGTGCTGGAGGATCGTGAAGGCACTACCAAGGATCAGCTGAAGGACCTGGCCAAGACATTGGGCCGCCCATACGAAGAAGTGGAGATCCGTCGCAATGG
Source organism: uncultured Bacteroidota bacterium (assembly GCA_902825795.1). Classification (GTDB taxonomy): domain Bacteria; phylum Bacteroidota; class Bacteroidia; order Flavobacteriales_F; family PHOS-HE28; genus PHOS-HE28. The sequence goes on along the minus strand of CADECG010000005.1, from coordinate 31,860 downwards.
CGTGCTGAACACCACCGACCTGAAATTCTTCAACGAACCCGCGCGCCACAAGCTGCTCGATATCGTGGGTGATCTGGCTCTGGTGGGCCGCCCGATCAAAGGGCACATCCTCGCCGCGCGGCCGGGTCACTTCGGCAACACCAGCTTCGCTAAGCGCATCAAGGAGATGATGCGCGAAGAGCGCAAGGCAGCCGGATTCTACTACGACGTTACCAAGGAGCCGCTCTACGACGTCAATGCGATCAGTCGCATGCTGCCGCACCGTTACCCGTTCCTGCTGATCGACAAGATCATGGAGATCACGGGCGACACCATTGTTGGCGTGAAGAACGTAACGATGAACGAACCCCAATTCACCGGCCACTTCCCCGGCAACCCCGTGATGCCCGGCGTTCTACAGCTTGAAGCCATGGCACAAGTGGGGGGCATTTTCGCACTGAGCAAGGTGGAAGACCCTGAGAACTACACCACTTACTTCCTGAAGATCGACGGCGTGCGCTTCAAGCGAAAAGTGGTACCGGGCGACACGCTGGTGTTCCGCTTGGAGCTGATGACACCGATCCGCCGTGGGATCGTGCATATGAAGGGTGTTGCGTACGTGGGTGGGCAACCCGCTGTGGAAGCCGAAATGATGGCGCAGATCGCGCGCGATAAAGCACCGACCGAGTCTGCGCGGAAAGCAAACGTTGAAGCATGAGCATCAGCAAGCTGGCGTACGTACACCCCGATGCGCGCATCGGCAAGGATGTGACGATCGAACCATTCGCCACCGTGCAGGGCGACGTTGAGGTGGGCGAAGGATCATGGATCGGCCCGAGCGCGGTACTGATGGATGGCACACGCATCGGCAAGAAGTGCCGCATTTTCCCCGGTGCGGTCATCGGTGCCATACCGCAGGACCTGAAATTCAGTGGAGAGAAGACAACTGCCGAGGTCGGTGACGGTACAACGGTGCGCGAGTGTGTCACCATCAACCGCGGCACTGCCGATCGCGAAAAGACCGCTGTGGGCAGCAACAGTCTGCTGATGGCGTACGTGCACTTGGCGCACGATTGCATTTTGGGCAACAATGTGGTGATCGCCAATAGCGTGAACCTTGCCGGCCATGTCACTATCGACGACTGGGCCATACTGGAAGGCAACGTGGCCGTGCAGCAATTCATCCACATCGGCGCGCACAGCTTCATTGCGGGTGCATCGCTGGTGCGTAAGAACGTACCGCCTTTCGTGAAGGCAGCACGGGAGCCGCTCAGCTACATCGGCGTGAACGTGGTGGGTCTGCGTCGCCGCGGCTACAGCGATGAGGCTGTGGCCCGCATCGAGGACATCTACCGCGAGATCTTCGTGCGCAACACCAACGTTGACCGCGCCATACAAAGCGTGGAACAGAGCATGCCCCGCAGCCCCGAGCGCGGTATCATCCTCGACTTCATCAACAACAGTCCGAAGGGCATTATGCGCGGGCTGGCGGAGTGATTTTATAGTGCTGTCACCCTGAGTCCGTCGAAGCCGACTTAGTGCTCCCTCCGGAATGCGGATACACCTGCAAGCAGCCACCAAGTCCTTCGGTCGCGAAACGGTGTTCCGTGACCTGTCGTACACGTTCGAGAGCGGCAGTCGCACAGCCATACTCGGCCCGAACGGTAGTGGCAAAAGCACGTTGTTGCAATGCGTGGCCGGCGCGCTCACCCTCACCAAAGGAACGATCGCGCACGAGTTGAACGGCCAAGCGACGGGTCAAGAACGGGTTTACCGCCATGTGAGCATCGCAGCACCCTATCTCAACCTCTACGAGGATCTGAGCCTGGATGAAGCCATCGGTTTCCACGCGCGCTTCAAGCCTCTTCGATCAGGTGTGGACGCACGATCCTTGGCGCAAATAGCGATGCTCGATCAGCACTTGGACAAGCCGGTGCGGAACTTCAGCAGCGGTATGAAACAGCGCTTGAAACTTGCGCTCGCCATTGTCAGCGACACCCCCCTACTATTGCTCGACGAGCCGACGAGCAACCTTGATGCAGCGGGTGCCGCGTGGTTCCAGCAATTGCTCTCCGCGCATGTGGATCAGCGCACGCTGCTGGTGGCCAGCAATAGGCAGGCGGCCGAAACTGCATTGTGTGCGCAGGCCGTGGAAGTCGAGAGGTGGAAGTGAACAAAAACAAAGGGCCCCTTTCGGAGCCCTCTGCATTCGGTCGTTCACGCCTCAGTCAACCGTGATCGCGGTAGCGAGGTTCTGCATCAGTGCAATGTTCACGGCCTCGCCACCCATGCCCATGGGTGTGGCAAGCGCGTCGATACCGGTCATCAGCACGTCCACTTTCACCTCGATGTGTTTGCTGAGCGTGGCACCAGCGGTGATGTCGGCGTGGTATTCGACCTCATCCTCCCCGAGTAACGCGTCAGTGGCGCAGTGATATGTGAATGTGGGATCGCCCGCATCAACAACACCATCGCCATCATCGTCGACGCGGCCTTCCACCAATAGAAACTTGTAACCGGCGGCAGGGTTCCATGCCCAGTGCATGCTCGGGTCGTTGAGCGGTGCCGCAGCCAGTGTGGGATCGGCATGGTTGGTCGCACTGTCCAACCCAAGGCTGAAGTGCGCTTCATGGATATGCAGGCCAGTGACATCGCCGAGCGTATGCGTCACTTCCGGCGTAGCGCCGTCGAGCAGCAAGTAGGTATCGTGGAACTCGGCCACTTCGCCTCCTCCGTCGTCCACCAAGTGGATGTCGCTGATGTAGAACTTGATCGCGCTGAACTGCACGGCATGTGCTGCGCCATCGGAATAGGTTGCATTCATGTCAAAGTCGTTCACGCCGTAGTGGAACCCGAATTCCATTTCGACCGTGGCCGTTGCCGCAGTACCGCCGTGATCATGGTCATCCGGTTCATCTTCGTCTTTCTTGCATGAAGTGCTGCCGAGCAGAAGTGCTGCGAGGAGCACGCTGATGTTCTTTGTGTTCATTTCGTGTTGTTTTTTGTGTTGTTGTTCAATAGAAATGTGAGACCAACGACCAGCCGGTCGTTGTTGGGCACCATGGCGCTTCCGATATCGTTGACAATGGCGTACTGCCAAGCACCGGTGAGCATCCACGATCGCCACCATACGCGAGCGCCGGCGTGCGTGAAAAGGGTGTTGCCGCCCGTACTCGCAATGCTCGACCCGTCCTGTTCATCCACCTGTGTGAATTCACCATATCCACCGATGGATGGAGCAACCTGCGCTGCACCAAGCGACCAGATCCGGAACACTTCCATGGTGCTGTTGAGCCCATGACCGAAACGGTATCCGCTTTCATGGACGCCGTTGATGCGGACCACGTTGCTCATGGCCAGACCGTTCCGACCCTTGCGCACAGCGTACTCCAGCGTGGCAAGCACATCCCACGTTCCGGTACCGGGCTGCAGATCATTGCCCACTTCGTTGCCGTTGTATGCAAGGTCATCCTTGCCGAGCGGAAATTTCAAGCCGCCGCCCACCAGCAAACGGTGTACGGCGCGTTGCTCGTCGGATCCGTTCCTGGTGTTCACCAACTGGTAGCGGCCGATCAACATGGGGTCGCCCATGCCGTACAGGTCAGCGGTGCGGAAACCGTTGACGCTCTGGTATGTGTTCACCATCGGAATGCTCAGCAACAGCGACCAGCGCTGACGGATGCGCAGATCGGCACGCAGGTCCACGACTTGGAAAAGCTCGCTCACCTCAGCGGCTTCGCCGTGGGCGGCATGCTCATCACCGTGTTTGACCACACCTTCCGGAGCAAAGCTTCCCGAAAGCGTGCGCATCCTGTAGAAGAGACTGAACTGGTGCGTACGGTCCTGCGGCAGCACATTGAGGTAGATGCCGCACACGTCGCACGCCCAGGTTTGCAGTGATAGCCATACGGCCACCACTGCGAAAAGTGTTCGTTTCATGTGTTGGGTTAAAGACTTGGAACCAAGCGGCCACGTGGGCCGCTGTCCGTCTCAACCCCAAGGCACCGGCTCAGCGGCAGCGCGCACACCGGAGGGCAACGCTTGCGCAATGCGTGGCCACTGCAGATCGATGCTTTCGCCGAAGACAGGCTCATCAGCACGATCAACGAACCATTCCGGCTGCACCTTTATAGGCAATGCAGGTGGCGCGTGTTGCGCGGCGGCATCCTCAGCTGCACGCAATTGCTTCACCATGTGGCACTCGCCGTGGCATGTGCGCACCTCCGCAGCGCGTTCGCGTTGCACGCAGAGGTCACGTTCGATACGTTCGCGATCAACAATGAAGTCGGCAATGATGATCGCGGGGGCCAGCAGTTGGCCGATGTACAGGGCCAATAGCACGAGTTGGGCAGCACCACGCATCGGGGCGAAAATAGGACCAGCATGCGAACAAGAGGTGACCAACATCACCCCATTCTCTACACGTTCATCACTTTCGTCACATGACGCACATTGAAACCTACTTCCGGGCGGAGAAGGCGGAAAGCCTGCTCTTCCTCACCATCGGTCTGGCCGCCATCGCCTTCGCGGTGTTCGCTTGGATGAAATGGAACGAGCCCTTTGTGAAAGGCATGGCGGTGCCGCTGATCGTCATCGGCCTCATACAGATGACCGTTGGGGGAACGGTCTATTCGCGCACCGACAAACAAGTGGCTGCGCTGAACGCCCAAATAGCACAAGACGCTAAAGCCTATCGCGCAGCAGAGCTCCCACGGATGGAGAAGGTGATGAAGAGTTTCACAGCGATCAAGTGGACGGAGATCGTGTTCATACTCGCTGGCATCGCGCTGCTCATGCTCACCTCTACCGACGGTTTCTGGAAGGGCCTCGGGCTGGGATTGATGTTGCAAGGAGCTGTCTCGCTGACCCTGGACGTGTTCGCCGAGAAACGCGGCGCGGAATACATCACTGCTGTGGAACAACTATCCGAATGAGGCTACCCGACTTCCTGCGCCTATTGTTCAAAGGCCCCACACCGAAGATGATGGCGGCTCAATTGCGCCAACCCAGCGGCATGATGGCGAAGAAGGTTGGTGAGCGCATGAACGCCGCCAACCGCTACCTCTATGAAGCAACATGGCGCGCACTGCAATTACGCGATGGCATGAGCGTACTGGAGATCGGCTTCGGCAATGGGCTGTTCTTCCCTGAACTAGCCGCGAAAGCCAAGGACCTGAAGCTGACAGGCCTCGACTTCAGCTTAGCGATGATGAAAGAAGCCAAAACCCGTAACACGGAATTGGTGAAGCACGGAACGCTGGCATTGCACTTCGGCAGCAGCGATCGCATGCCCTTTGCCGATGCATCCTTCGACCGGGTTTACTGCATCAACGTGGTGTACTTCTGGGAAGACCCCGCCACCCATCTCCGCGAAGTGAAGCGCGTGCTCAAGCCCGGCGGGCAATTCGTTGCCGCATTGCGCACCAAGGCCACCATGGAAACCATGGCCTTCACCCGCTATGGTTTCACCAAATACGACCAAGCCGAGTGGGAAGCCGTGCTCCGTACCAATGGATTCAACACCATCCACACCGAACGCCTGCAAGAGCCCGAGATCGAATTCGAGGGCGGGCACTACACCCCGGAGTCGCTAGTGGTTACGGCTGGATGAGTCGAAAGTTGAGAGTCGTGGTTGGCCGGTTTGTTTCTCGGCCAGCGGTATTTGCTGCATTCACTCACGACTCCCAACTCACGACTACTTCCTTCCCTGACTTCCCCCGGAATTGCCGTAGTGTCGGAACGGGCTACTTTCGCCGCCTCGAAAAAGAACCCTCTCCCATGGCCAATACCAACGACATCAGCGTAGGCACCTACATCCGCTTCAACGGCGACATCTGCCAGATGATGGAATGGCAGCACCGTACGCCCGGTAACCTGCGCGCTTTCTTCCAAGGCAAAATGCGCGTATTGCGCAACGGCAAACAGATCGAGAACCGTTTCCGCAGTGGTGAGGTGATCGAGGTGCTGCGCGTGGAGGTTCACGAACTGCAATACCTCTACCGCGAAGGCGACAATCTGGTGCTGATGAACCCCACCACCTTCGAGCAATTGTATGTGCCCGCCACCCTGTTGGGCGATGCCATGGGATTCATGAAGGAAGAGATGATCATGCAGATCGGCTTCGAGAGCGATGTGGCCATTTTCGCGCGCCCTCCCAAGCAGGTTGAATTGACGGTCACCAGCACCGAACACGCTGTGAAGGGCGACACCGCCAACAAGGTGATGAAGGCCGCCAAGTTGGAGACCGGTCACAGCATCATGGTGCCCCTCTTCGTGGAAGCCGGCACCGTGGTGCGCATCGACACCGAGAGCGGCGAATACCTGGACCGTGTGAAGGAGGTGAAGCGCTCGTAAGGCCATGACGCCGGTGGCGCCGGAGACATGTTCCAATGCATTGAAGCCCTGTGGTGTTGCCATGGGGCTTCGTCCTTTTTCACGCGCGGATACCTTTAGCGCCAAGCCGCCAGGGCAATAGTCGGGGCGGTGGCAGATGGACCTGAAGCAACCCATGACCGCCGCCGATGTGGCGCGGATGATAGACGGGCGCGTGATCGGCAACGCACAACGCCTTGTTACGGGCATCAATGAGATGAACCGCGTGCGCGAAGGCGATCTGATCTTCGTGGACCACGAGAAATACTACCGCAAGGCATTGGAGAGCGCCGCCACCACCATCCTCATCAACAAGGAAGTGGAAGCCCCGGAGGGCAAGGCGTTGATCGTGTGCAGCGATCCGTGCAGCGAGTACAACAAGTTGGTGCGCCACTTCATGCCGCGCCGCGCGTGGGGCAGTGATACGCCGGTGATCGGTGAGGGCAGCGAGATCCACCCGAATGTGGTATTCGGCGCGAACGTTACCGTGGGGGCCGGTTGCTTGATCATGCCCGGCGTGGTGATCTACGAGAACACGACCATCGGCGACCGCGTGATCATCCACGCGAACAGTGTGATCGGCTGCGACGGTTTCTACTACAAAAAGAGGCCGAGCGGCCACGAGAAGATGCCGCCGTGCGGCAGTGTAGTGATCGAGGACGACGTGGAGATCGGCGGCGGCTGTGTGGTGGACCGTGGGATCAGTAGCGAAACACGCATCGGGGCTGGCACCAAGCTGGACAACATGGTGCACATCGCGCACGATGTGGTGATCGGCAAGCACTGCCTGCTGGCCGCACAAGTGTCGGTGGCCGGTGCCACCACGCTCGGCGACCATTGCACCATGTGGGGCCAGAGCGCTTGCCCACCCAAGATCACCTTGGGCAATAACACCACGATCCTCGGACAAAGCGCACCCATGAACTCCGCTGATGGCGGCAATTGGCTCGGTTCACCAGCGGTGGAAGCGCGTCAGAAATTCAGGGAGATCGCCTTGATCCGTCGCCTGCCGGAAGTCTTTGCCAAACTGGGGTTGTGACATGACGCGCTTGGACCGCATCTCCGAACGGTTGAACTTGAAAGAGTTCCAGCTGAAGGCCTTGCTGGATGTTACCAAGGCGATCAACAACAACCTGGGCACGTCGGAGCTCTTGCAGTTGTATGAGAGCATCATGCAAGAGCAGTTGGGTATCACACGGCTCATGTTGTTCAAGCGTGTGCAGGGCTGGGAGCGGATCCTTGCCTTCGGCACAACGCCATCCGAGACCGAACTGGACGCTGAACATCTGTTCGGACAGTTCACCGATATCTCGTTGATCGACATCCAAGGGTTGAGCGGCTTCGATCTGGCCGTGCCGGTCTTCCACCGGGAGCAACCGCTCGCGCTATTGCTGGTGGGCGATATCGACGAGGAGAGCCAGCGCATGAGCCCAACGGTGAAGCACCTGAACTTCATACAGACCCTCACGAACCTGATCGTGGTGGCCATGGAGAACAAGCGCATGGGCAAGCTGGCCTTGCAGCAGGAACGCGACCGCCGGGAACTGGAACTGGCCGCCGAGATGCAGGGCATGCTCATCCCCAACGAGCTGCCCAACGATGATCTGCTGGAATGCGCGGCGTGGTACCAGCCGCACCGGCAAGTGGGCGGCGATTACTACGACGTGATCCGCCAGGACAAGGACCGTGTGGTGTTGTGCGTGGCCGACGTGAGCGGCAAGGGGATCGCGGCTTCGTTGCTCATGAGCAACTTCCAAGCAACGTTGCGGGCACTGGTGCAATACGCCGAGGGCGAAACACTGGAGAGCATGGTGCACGACCTGAACCACAAAGTGTTCAGCAACGCACGTGGCGAGCGCTTCATAACGCTCTTCATCGCTGAATGCGATCTGCGGTCGCGCACGATCAAGTACGTGAACGCCGGACACAATGCACCCATCCTAACGACCGGCTCTTCGGCCCGTGAACTCACCGAAGGCGGGATCGGCTTGGGCATGATGCCCACCCTTCCCTTCCTGAAAAGTGGCACGGCCGAACTCCCACGGGGCTGCACACTATTGTGCTACACCGATGGTTTGGTGGAACAAGAGGATGCGCATGAGGAGCCCTTCGGTACCGCGCACCTTTTGGCCGCCCTGCGCGACTTCTCATCCACCGGTGCCTTGGCCGTGAATACGGCGATCACGGGAAAATTCGAAGCACATCGCAGCGGCCGTCCGTACTTGGACGATATCGCGTTGCTGACCTGCAAGTTCAAGTAGTCCGTTCGTCCACCGTACGCTTCGGGTGCCGGATATCGAGCACCACGATCATGGCGGTGCTGCCCCAGAAGAGCACACTGGCCTTGTCTGTATCCAAGTAGTTGTTCAGGACACCGTGCACGTAGTAGGTCACAAGACCGAAGAACGCTGCCCCCACCAGCATGCGGTCAAGACCGTGTGGAAGTCGCAACCAAAGGCGCACGGCGGTGTTGCATACCACGGCCACCAGCATCACCATCAGTAGCATACCCAACAACCCCTGCTCGGCCATCGGTCCCAAGTACTCGCTGTGCGCGTTGCCCCCTGATCCGAAGTTGGTGCTGATGATCGTACGATCGCTGGAGGCTTGGAAGGGTGCGTACTCGAACATGTAAGTGCCCGGCCCGAAGCCGAAGACAGGTCGTTCAGCGAACATCCGCACGGCGCTGTTCCAACGGTTCAAGCGTTCCAAGTTGCTGGCATCGCTGCTGATGTTACCAATGGAACTCACGTGCTCGGCCAGGTCATCACTGCTCTCGTCGCGATTGCGCTCCAAGGTCATCGTCAGTTGGTCCTGGTAGATGAAATAGCCCACGAGCGTTGCCGCCGCCCCGGCGCCAACGAGCCAGCCGGGTACACGCCATTTCATGATGAGGAAAACGCCGATGGCGGCCACGAGGCTCACCCACGCTGCACGGGTGTATGAAAAGACGAGGCCAGCCGAGATCAGCACGAGCAGCAGCAGTGCCACGCCCTTCCGCGTGCGCGACCAACCGGGCATACGCACCGCCACCACGCCGAACGGGATCATGAAGGCGAGGATGGCACCGTAGCTCGTGTGGTCCTTGAAGAACGGGCTCATCACCCAGTGGGCAGGGTCCTGCGCGAAACCATGTTGCGCGTGGTTCACCAAGGTGTACACGACCACGATGGACAGCGCGATCATATACAGCCAGAAGAAGCGTTGCATGTTCGTTGTGTCCTCGAAGAGTTTGGTGGCAACGAAGTACATCACCACTACGAACCAAAGGCGGGCTGTAAGGAACTTCACCGAGACCAACGGATCGGTGCTGGGGATGCAGCAGACGGCGATCCAGATCAAGTGCGCGCAGATGGCCCAGGTTACAGGATGCTTCCAGACCGCCGCTTCGAACACGTTGCGCTCCATAGCGAGTTTGAGGAAGAAGAGCAGCATGATGGCCACCATGAGCGGCTCGGTCGGGAGGTACATCCCAATACCACCGAGATCCTCGAGATTAACGGAAAGAGGTGTGCAAAAGACGACGAACAACATAAGCCGGTCAACACGCGCTACCAGCGCCCAGCCGCAGAGGAGCACGGCCGGCAGCGCGCTCAGCCAGTAGACCTCATTGCCCACCAGGATCCCATTGACCACCACGAACAGAAGGCAAGCCCAAAGCACCATATCCGCTTTCAAGGCCCGCAGCATGGCTCAGTCGGGCTTGCGCATGAGCAATAACACAAATGCCAGGAATACCGCGCTCGCGGTACCGATGGCAACGATCAACCACCGTATGGGGTAGATCTTCCGATCCGGCACCTCCGGATGCACCACCACGTTCACATACGTGAGTTCTTTGGTCACGTCGTTCACGGCGCGTTCATGTTCGCTCAGCAACCGATCGTAGTTCGCACGGAACAGATCGCTCAATTCGGTCAGTTGCCGGAAGTCACCCCCGGTCTTCTGCAGTTCGGCGATCATGGCCTCCACTTTCGCGCGGTCACCCCCGCCCCGCGTGAGCATGCGCACGTAGCCCTTGGTCAGCTCCTCCGTTTGGCTTTCGTAGGCGAGCAGTCCGCTCTCCTGTCGCATCACTTTGAGCTTGGCTTCAACACTGTCCAGCTTGGCCTTCTCATGGGTCATGGCACGCCTTGCGATCGCCAGCACTTCGTATGACTTCTCCCGCTGCAACCTGCGGGCCAGTAGATTCACTTGGTTGAGCATTTCGCTCACGATCGCTTGGGCCGTATCGGGACTTTCGTCGACCACCTCTATCTCCACACTCTCGAAACGTGTCTTGCCAATGGTGACCCGCTCGTTGAACTCATTGTACAAGCTGAATTTGGCGCCGGGCACACCTGGCTTCAAGCGATAGTGTCGGGGCAATTCGAACACCGCGATCAAGCTGTCGCGGATGCTGTTGCTCTCCAACAGCTGCAACAACTGGTCGGTTCGCGTTTCGATCGAATAGCTGGTGAGGTTCACCGGGTACACCACTGCCCGCGAAACGAAACGCGGGCGGATGAACATGGGGCCGCTCAGGATAATGGTGATCACGATCGCCAGCACAGCGACCAGACCAAGCAACTTCCAATTACGGCGCAGCAACTGGAAGTAGCGTTCGAAGGGGCGTTCAACGGACATGGGCAGCGCGGATCTTCTTCACGTTCTCTTGGACGACGATGAGCACCAATGAAAAGAGGAATGCGCTCACCATGCACATCACGGTGATCAACCAGCGGATCGGGTAGCTTTTCTTATCGGCTTCCTGCGCCCGGTTCACGACGAACTTGTGGGGCATGTCGCTTTCCAGATCGGCTTGGGCCTGTTCCATCTTCATGCGCATCATGCTCAATCGCTTCACTTCGTTGAACTGGCGGTCCTGCATGGTGACATAAGCACCGCCGTATTGTGCAAGCACCTTGAACCGCTCTTCGAATTCCTTGATAGCGCGTTGATCGCCTTTCACGATAGCCGCACCCATGTATTCGTTGTAGCGCTCGGTCTGCGTATGGTAGTCGTGAACACCCAGACCCCGTAAAACTTTCATGCTATCGTCGATGGTGCGAATGGCATCTTCAAGTTGGTGTACTTTGTCCGTAACCAGTTTCAAACCCTTCTCAGCGCGCTCACGCGCCATGGCGGTCCAAACAGTGTCGACCAAGGCCGCTATGTCATTGGCGATGTGCATGGCGCGGGTCGGGTTCTCATCCAGTACTTCGACGCGAACACTACCGAATTTGGTGTATTCGGACTTGATATGATCGTCGTACGCCTCGGCCAACTTGGTTCGGCGATGCGGATCATCGGGTTCGATGCGGTATACGCTGTCCAGGTTGTACGTCTCACAGACCCGATCGCGTATCCGATCGCTCTGTATCATTTGCAGCAGCTGCTCAGCGTCCTCTTCATCGCCCAGTGCCAGAATGTCGTCCCGGCCGGTGCTCTGCTCGTTCAACAAAGCTTTCGAAACGCTGTTGGTGATCGCTGGAAAGAGGATCACCTCGCTCTTGTACTGGTTGCGGATGATCAACGAGGCGGCGATACCGATGACGGCGCCCAACAAGGTGATCCATATGATCAGCTTTCGCCGTGCCCAAAGGAAGAGTACGAGGTCGAAGGAAGTCCCAGCGCTGTCGCGCGTTCCGGTGGTCATGGAGAAGCCTGGTAAGAGGGCGCGCAAAGTAAACAGAAGGCCGCAGGGCTATGGCCGCTCGACAGGTCGAAGAAGGCTGTGCAATTGGGGCAGGCGCACCAGACCCGTGGCGAAGGCCAGAATGCAAACACAGCCTGCATAGAGGGCCAGCATGGGCACCGTGCCCAACGCCAGCCGATCCAACAGCCAAGCAATGCCGGATATCGAAAGCAGATAAGCCGCACCCCTTAACAACTGACGCGCCCCTGGCTTCATGTTGAAGACGCGCACCACCATGAACACTTGCACCGCAGCAGTGAGCACTTGGGTGATCAGACTGGCCATTGCCGCACCGGGTGCGCCATGGCGCGGTATCATGTACAAATTCAACAGCACGTTGAGCACCATACCACCGAACGCCATCCAGTTGAGCAGGCGCAGATCGCCGCGTGCAGTAAGCAAAGTGCCGAAGATGTACGTAGTGCCCACCGCTGTGAAGCAGCACATGAGGATCGAGAAGGAAAGAACGGCACCATCCGAGGCATCGGCATAACGCAGACCCATGATCTCGCTACCCCACCATGCCCCGCCAACAGCCACTGCCAAGCAGCCGCTGAGCATAAGCCGCCAACCAACGCCCACCAATGGCGCAACATCGGCCCGCTCCTTCAGCATGCGGCTGAACATGGGTAAGAGCAACCCAGCGAACAAGTAACCCAGCATGTTGAGCGCTTCGAAGAAGCGGAAGCCCTGCGCATACGTTCCTGCCTGTGCCGCGCCGTCCGGCAGCATGCGCTCAAGCATCAGCGTGTCCACGCGGTAATAGATCGTCATAAGCAGGATGAGCAAGGCGAACGGAAAGCTCTCACGCATGATCCGCGTCATCAGCTCAGGCTGCCATTTCAACCGTGCACTGGCCCCCAAGCGGACCACCATGATCAGTGCCACCAGTGCAGCCACCGCGTATGCTATCGTCTGTGCCCGAACGAACCATTCGATATTGAACGGGACATCGTCGGCTCGGCCCCACAACAACCAGGAGCACATGGCGATCAGCAGGATCCTATCGAGCACGCTCAACAAGCTGTCCTGTGCGTAGCGCTGGGCACCGGCTAGGTTGCTGCGCAGGAAAAGTATGGTCGCGGCCAGCGCCTGATTGAAAACAAGCACCCCCAACATGGCCAATTGGGCTGCGCCATAGCCAAGGACAAGACCCGCGACCAGCGTTACGATCGCGTACAGCAGCACAAGCAACAACCGAACGCCCAGCACCCCGCCGAGCCGCTGCTGCAAGGCTTCTTCGTTCTGCGCGATGTGGCGCGTGTTGTAATTGGTGATGCCAAGATCCAGAAGGATGTTAAGCAGGAAGCTGAGACTGAGCAAGGCGGCATAGCCACCGTACACCGCCACTCCCACCCGCTCCTGCACCTCGGCATCGATGCCAAGGATATAGAACGGCTTCACCAGCAGGTTGAGCACCAGCACCAGGGCTAGGTTGGCAAGGAAGGTGCGGCGCATGGGTATGATCCCGACGCGTCGGGACAAGTTGTGCAAATGTGGAGATGTGGGAGATGTGAAAATGGTCGGAAGTGCTCCACATCTCCACATCCGCACATTCATCACATCTTCACATCCCTTCAAGTCTTCACATCTTTCCGCCCCGTGCGCATAGCGGTCAACACCCGTCTTTTATTGTCCGATAAGCTGGAAGGCATCGGATGGTTCGCGCATGAGACACTCTCTCGCATCGTTCAACAGCACCCGGAACATGAGTTCCATTTCATCTTCGACCGCCGACCGGATCGGCGTTTCATCTATGCGCCGAATGTGCATGCACACGTACTATGGCCGCCCACACGGCACCCATTGCTCTACGTGCTGTGGTTCGAATACCGACTTCCTTCGCTGCTCCAGACGTTGAAAGTCGATGCTTTCCTCAGTCCTGATGGCTACCTGAGCACTCGCACTGATGTTCCGCAATTGGCGGTGATGCACGACCTCAACTTCGAGCACTACCCCGCCGATCTTCCGCACGCGTACAGCAATTATTACCGGAAATGGTTCCCGCGCTTTGCGCGGAAGGCAGCGCGCTTGGTAACAGTGTCCAACTTCAGCAAGCAGGACATCAACGAGCGCTATGGCATTCCGCTGGAGAAGATCGACGTGGCGCACAATGGCGTGGCGGACGTGTACACCCCGTGCAGCGGTGAAGAACAACTGGCCACACGCACGGCTATTGCAGGCGGGGATCCCTACTTCATCTGTGTGGGTTCGTTGCAGCCGCGCAAGAACATCGCGCGCCTTCTGCTCGCCTTCGACGCGCTCGTACGACGCGATGCCGCACCGCTGAAACTCGTGATCGTCGGCGAAGCGTTCTGGTGGGATGCGCGCATGAAAGAAGCGTGGGACAAGGTGCAACACAAAGACCGCGTGGTCTTCACCGGTCGATTGGGGCAGGACGCTTTGCGCAATGCGATCGGTGGCGCGCTGGCGTTGGCATACATCAGCTACTTCGAAGGCTTCGGTATCCCGGTAGCGGAGGCCATGAAGTGCGGCGTGCCGGTGCTGGCCGCCAAAGCCAGCAGCCTTCCGGAAGTCGCGGGCGATGCGGCCGTTTATTGCGACCCGTTCAACGTGGAGAGTATCACGAACGGTTTGGCCAAGTTGCGGAACGATGGCGCCATACGGACAATGCTTGCGCAAGCCGGCATCACCCGCGCGCAGCGGTTCACGTGGGACAACACAGCACAACAACTGTGGGCTTCCTTTGAACGCATGATGGCGGAACAGAAGCACTGAAGCTGCATGGCGTTGGCACCCTACCATATGGTCGGCGTAGTTGAGGCCGGTTGCGATGAAGCCGGTCGAGGCTGCCTCGCCGGGCCGGTTGTTGCCGCCGCAGTGATCCTACCGGCCCGGGTGCGTTTACCGGGCCTCAACGACAGCAAACAACTGAGCGAAGCACGGCGGGAAAAACTCCGGCCCCTTATTGAAAAGCATGCGGTGTCTTGGTGTGTCGCCATGTGCTCACCCGAAGAGATCGACCGGTACAACATTCTGCAAGCCTCGTTCATGGCCATGCACCGGGCCATCGATGGATTGAATACGGCGCCGGGACTTTTGCTCATTGATGGCCACCGTTTCACGCCGTACTTCGGCATAGCACACGTGTGCCACGTGCAAGGTGATGGCCGTTTCAAGAGCATCGCCGCTGCCAGTGTGTTGGCCAAAACGCATCGGGATGAGTTGATGCAGCGGCTGCACGCAGAGCATCCACAGTTCAATTGGGCAGTGAACAAAGGCTACCCTACGGAAGAGCACCGCGCAGCGCTGCTGCGCATGGGCCCTACGCCGCATCACCGCCGATCGTTCAAGGTGAAAGCGCACGCGGAGATCCTGCTGTGAACGTTCACACACCGGTGTGCACAGGTGGTGCGCAACGCGGAAAGCAGGGGTGAACGCGATCCTACTTTCGTCGCGCAATGCGTCGCGCAATTCTTTGGCTCGTTCTGGCAGGTATTGCCGGTGGCACCGCATGGACATTCTTCGAATGGTTGAAGCCCGCATCGAAGACCGCGGACCCATGGAGCGCCGTGCCGAGCGAAAGCGCGGTGATCCTGGAACTCACCGGAGGCCGTGAGGCATGGACCGGTTTCACGGGCGTAAGCCAGATCTGGGGTGCCGTTAGCGATCGGAAGGGGGCACTCGCATTGGACTCGCTGGTCGCCCGTGTGCTCAGAAGCGTAACGATGCCCAGCACTGCAAAGCCACCGCTGTTCGCCCTGCTGCGGCGGGGGGAAAGCACCGGTTGGCTTGGCGTGATCGCTGGCCCGAGCGACGACCGCGAAGCCCCGTGGCCGCAGCTGCTCGGGGTGATCACCGGCAACCCTTCCAACGCTGCCGGACGCACATTCAACCCCGAGGAAGTTTTCGAAGCAACACCGTCCCCGGACCTGCATGCCGTGTCGGTGCTTTGGACAAAAGGCCTGTTGCTGGTGGGCTCCGATGCCGGCATGATCGAGGAAGCCTGGTTGCAACTGAAGAGCGGTGGCTCCTTGGTGAACGACACCGCCTTCGCGCGAGCACACGGCACATTGGGCGATGGCGCGGATGCACATCTGCTCGTTCAACCCGCTCGGCTCTCCAGACTTCTGGGCATGCACCTGCAACGCACCACGGCCGAGGCATTGTCGTGGCCGGAAGGATGGGCCGCGCTCGACATCCACAGCAAGCCCGACGCGTTGCTATTGTGCGGCTTGCTGATACCATTAACGAGCAACGCGACGCTTGGTGCCATTGGTGGCCAAGGCATCGGCCACAACGGCGTCTTGCGCGTGTTACCGGCGAATACCGATCTGCTGCAAGTGCAGAACATCAGCGACGCACAGCGCTGGCTCACCGATCAAGGCATTGCCGAACCACGCGATGGGCTGCATGCGGACGCGTTGTTCCAGTGGGTGCGAGGATCCTTGGCTTTTGCGACAACGATCCAAGGCGATACTTCCACCACCGACTACGCGATCCTACAAGCCGGCGATCCAGGCGCGGCAGAGAAAGCGCTGCTCGGTCTATGCGGTGGTAAAGAATGCGATACCACCACATACCGATCGGTACGGATCCATGTTCTTCCGGTACAAGAACCATTCAGCGGACTGCTTGGTGCACCTTTCGATGCGATAACCACTGCGCGTTGGTGCATGCTCGGCGACAAAGTGGTGATGGCGAACGACCGTACTGCTCTGGAACGCTCCATCGATGCATGGACGGACGGCACTTCGCTCGCTGCGGATGCGGGCGCGTCAGCCTTCTTCGAAAGCCTTGCCGCCGAGACAAGCCGAACGTACTGGTGCAACATTGGCGCGAGCAGTGCGTGGATGAAGAAGCACTTGAATACCGAGAGCACAGCGCAGTGGCACAGTTACGAAAGTGCGATCGCCCAATTCTCCGGGTTCGCATTGCAACTGTCGCCCGGGCAGCACGGCTTCCACCACATCAATGTCCGTCTTCAGCACGGCGGCGCCCCCTCCGCGATCAGCTCGGGGGAAGTCGCGGGCCGATCACTGTGGAAGGTCACGCTGCGAGCACCGATCGCAGCACATCCGCACTTGGTGCATGACCACACCACCGGAACGCGCTACGTACTTGCACAGGACACGGACAACGGCCTGACCGCTGTAAGCAGCACCGGTAAGGTGATGTGGAGACGCGAACTCGAAGGACCGATCATGGGTGAAGTGGAACAGGTGGACCGCTTCAAGAACGGCAAACTGCAACTGCTCTTCAACACGGCCCATCGCATTTACATGATCGATCGCAACGGGAAAGATGTGGACGGCTGGCCAGTGCCCGTGAAGGACAAGGCCAGCGGGCCGCTCGCCGTGTTCGACTACGAAGGCAACAAGGACTATCGCATTCTGGTGCCCACTGAGGAAGCGGGCCTAGTGAACGTAATGCCCGATGGCAAGCCCGTTGTTGGCTGGGCGCCCACCCGCATGACCAGCGTGAGCGATGGACCCGTGCGGCATCTGCGCGTGAAGAACAACGACTACCTCCTCGCGGTCGATCACAATGGGAATGTGTTGCTGCTCGATCGAAAGGGTGCTCCACGACACACCGCCAAGCTGAAGTTGCCTCACAACGCATCGGTTGCCGAAGTGCGCATGGGGATCAGCATCGGTGCATGCGCCATCGTTTGGGTGGACAGCAGCGGTTCCGTAATGAGCGGCACCATCGATGGGGTGATCAAGGAACTCACACCTGCATCAGCGGGCATTGTTGCCCTCGGGGATCCGGATGGCGATGGTTCGGCCGAGATCATTCGCACACTGGAGGACAAGCTGACCGTGAAGGGAGCGCCGGCTTCATCGTTCTCACATGCCTGCGGCTGCACACTGGAAGGCCCCGCGCGCGTTGTACCGATCGGCAAGAGCCGCTACGGCATTGCCGTGGCTTGC
Organism: uncultured Bacteroidota bacterium; assembly: GCA_902825795.1. Classification (GTDB taxonomy): domain Bacteria; phylum Bacteroidota; class Bacteroidia; order Flavobacteriales_F; family PHOS-HE28; genus PHOS-HE28. The sequence continues at coordinate 13,938 of CADECG010000005.1, read as the reverse complement.
GCCAATGGTGAGCACTTGTGGTTGTTCGATGGCACTGGTGCCCCGTTGCCCGGCACGCCGCTGACCGGTGGTAAGCACTTCGCGGTCGGCGACATCAACAAGGACGGCAGTGTGGAAGTGGTGGTGGGTGCGCCTGATGGCTCCTTGACCGCTGTTCCATTGATGGGCGCCACACCATGAGCAACGCCCCGGACATCACCACGCCGGACGATGTGCGCCTGTTCGTGGATGTCTTCTACGCCAAGCTGCTGAAAGACGAAGTGCTCGCGCACCACTTCCGTCATTTGGATCTGCCATCACACTTACCGCGCATCGCGGCGTTCTGGGAAATGGTGCTCTTCGGGGCGCGCGGTTTCGAAAGCGACGTAATGGGGAAGCACCTCGCCCTGGATCGCGAGCGTGCGATCACTGCTGAACACATGCACCGTTGGCTTCACCACTTCCACGCGGCATTGGACGAGCGCTACAGCGGCCCGAACGTTGAACTGGCCAAAGACAGAGCGCGCAACATCGGCGCATTGATGCTGGTGAAGTTGCGCGCCAACTGAACCGCCCTACTTCTTCGGCTTGCGCAGATGAACGGTCATGCCCGTGCGTAGCGTATCCGTCGGCTTCATGCCGTTGTACGCGCACAGCTTCGAGAGTTTCACGCCGTACGTCTGGCTGATGGTCCAGAGCGTATCGCCAGCGCGCACATCGTGTGTTGCCGTGCGTTTGCTCTTGCTCAGCTTCGGCGATAAGTAGATCACCTGTCCTTCCTCCAACCGCGCATCCTTGTCCAAGTCGTTCCAACCTGCTACCCAACCGGGCATGGTCTCCATGTCCTCAGCGATCTTCTTGATCGAATCGCCAGCCTTGGCCCGCGTGAACTTCACGCGGCCTTCGAACTTCTCAACGTTGCGACCATTGCCGATCGTCACCGTTACCTCATCATCGCTGACACGCGAGGGCTTGGACTTCTTCTTTTTCGATGGCGTTCCAGCGTCGCCCTTCGACGCATCAGCCACCTCGCGCTTCTTGAAACTGATGTCCTGCCCTTCGTCCAACTTGTGGAGTTCGTACCGCTCGATCAGTTCGATCAATTTCCGTGGATACGCCGGGTCGGTGGCGTAGCCCGCCTTCTTCAATCCGTGCGCCCAGCCCTTGTAGTCGGTGGTCTTCAGCTCGAAGAGCGAAGCATACCGGGAGCGTTGCAGGAATTTGCTGTGGTCCTCGTAGCTGTCCGCGGCGTCCTTGTACTTGCGGAAACAATCGTTCTTCCGATCGTCGTCGTGGTAGGCCTTGCCGCCGCTCCAATCGGGCGTGCACTTGATGCCGAAGTGGTTGTTGGCCTCGCGCGCCAATTCACTGTTGCCGTTACCGCTTTCGAGCAGGCCTTGCGCAAGGGTGATACTGGCCGGTATCCCGTGCGCCTTCATCTTCTGCACGGCCACACCCTTCCACAGTTCGACGTACTCCTCGGCCGTGAGCCGATCGCCACCCGGGCTTTCCACAGGCGGCGAACTCTGCGCGAACAAGGGCAGCACCAGGGCGATGCAACCCGTCGCAAAAGCGGTTTTCAACGATCCAACAACGTCCATGGGAAAAGGGCTATTCACAGCAGAATCCAAAACTACCGGGGCTTGCAGCGCGCTTTCCACGATCCATCCACCGGTCCATCAACGATCGTTAGTGGATAGAACGCAGCAACTCGGCCGATCAATGCACCCGCTCCCGACCTTCGCCGACCCATGGCAACTGAACCGCCCAAAGACGACCACCCGGAGCGTACCGAACGCTTGCGGCGCATGGGCTTCGAGCCAGGCGACTACTACTTCAACGAGGACGGCTACATCGTCTTCACGGAGCAGTACCACCTGAAACGCGGCCACTGCTGCCAGAGCGGATGCCGGCACTGCCCATACGGGTATCACGAGAAGCAGAAGAAAGGGAAGGTTGGGTGAGGCAGCGCGCGGCGGTCCCGGGCGGTCTACATTCGTTCAACCCTAAGCCTATGCGCCTACCGCTCCTGTCCACTGGTCTGCTCCTCGCGCTGAACACCAGTGCGCAGGACTGGGCGTTGCTCAACCCGGTGTACAAATACAACTACTCCAACGACGGTTCGGATACGATCAGCAACCAGATCTTCATCACCGAGATCGACACGTTAGGTCCGGATAGCATAGTCTTCCAACTCAATAGGAGAGCTCAACTCTGCCCGACCTGCTTACCAGCGTGCAACTTGAAAATCGACGAACCACGATTCTTGATGCGTACGTGTACGCTTGTGAGCGATGTCTGGACCTTCAGTGATACACTCACCTTCGTCCTACATCCTAAGGCCCCCCTTGGCTCGACGTGGCTCTTCATGCCCGGCCAATTTATCGGCGGCGGCATCATAGGTGCTAGTAGTGCCATAATCCATGGTGTTGTGGATTCGGTCAAGACGTTCGTCTCTGCGGCGGCTGATACTATCATTTGGAGCAAGTCATTCGGCATCATCTCATGGGTGTCAAGTGGCATGGGGTCGCAGATACAGGTAGGACTGCATGGTCCTGACCTAGGAACGTTGGTGCCAAGCGTTGGGGACTTCTATCGCTACAATCCAGGGGATGTTGTCGAATACGTGAGTACAGATTTCGAAGGTGGTGGTGGGTATTACGGTGGCAGAAGGTGGCAACTGCAAATTCTATCGCGCACGGACTATCAGGATTCCGTTGTTTTTGGAGCATATCGTTATCTGGATCAGTGGTCGCAAGCTGACCATACCTACTCCAATGGCCCGGTCACTTGGACCGTACGGCATGATCATTCGCTGCTGAGGACCATGGTCACCAGTCCGGGAGATTTCCTTTCTCCGTTAGGAACATGGTCGACTGCTTTCGATTCGTTCAGCGTTGGATCTGTGGTGCGTCATCGACTCTTGCCAAGTGGTCATTACGAGGTGAGCGCAGACCCAGCCTTCAACCTCATGCTGTTCAGCTATTATTTGCCGTTGGATAGCCCTTGTGTCCTGCTGTTTTCATCTGGCTTCAATCCGATGTCGCTCGTATTCGATACTGAAGTCGGGTTGAGAATATTTAGTTACGGGGTATTCCAGGAAGGTCATAGTACTTATTGGGTGGGTGCAGTTATCTCGGGCGACACGCTCGGCACAATTTCCACGCACGAGTACTTCCATGTCGGAATTGACGAACTGCGGACATCGAACGTTGTGCATGTTTTCCCCAACCCCGCATCCGACAACGTGACCATCGCCAGTGCTCTCGAGCTTGGCCCATGGGTGATTTCAGATGCCCTCGGACGAGTTGTGCTATCCGGCAATGCGGGCGGGCGTAGCTCGGTGGAAGTCTCCGTTCTTGAGATCCCGGTCGCGGCCTATCTTCTTCATGTCTTCTCACCAACGGGCGTGGTATCGAAGCGGTTGATGGTAGTGCGGTGAACCATCAAGGCCGATCTTCGCCCTATGTCCATAGCCGTTGCTTCCGACCCTGAGGCGTTCTACCAAACCATTCTCGAAGGCATCCCCGATGTCCTCCCTCCTACCCACCAGCTTGACCCATCCGTAAGCCACGCCCCCAAGCGCAAGGACATCCTTACTGCTGAAGACAAGAAGCTGGCCTTGCGCAACGCGCTGCGGTACTTCCCAGCAAAGCACCACACTGTGCTGGCGCCAGAGTTTGCGCAGGAGTTGAAGGACTTCGGTCGCATTTACATGTACCGACTTCGCCCGGAGCAACCGATGCGTGCGCGGCCGATCAACGAGTACCCGGCCAAGTGCAAGCAAGCTGCGGCCATCATGCTAATGATCCAGAACAACCTGGATCCGGCCGTTGCGCAGCATCCGCATGAGCTGATCACCTACGGCGGCAACGGTGCCGTTTTCCAGAACTGGGCGCAGTACCGGCTGACGATGCAGTACCTCAGCCAGATGAGCGACACGCAAACACTGGTGATGTACAGCGGCCATCCGCTCGGCCTCTTCCCCAGCCACACCGATGCGCCACGCGTAGTGGTGACCAACGGCATGGTGATCCCCAACTACAGCAAGCCCGACGATTGGGAGCGCATGAACGCGCTGGGCGTTTCGCAATACGGCCAGATGACCGCAGGCAGCTACATGTACATCGGTCCGCAAGGGATCGTGCATGGCACCACGATCACCGTATTGAATGCATGTCGGATGCTTAAGGAGCCGGGGACGAAGGGCAAACTTTTCGTGACTTCAGGCCTTGGTGGCATGAGCGGCGCGCAACCCAAGGCGGGCAATATCGCAGGGGTTGTAACGATCTGCGCAGAAGTGAACGCGACCGCAGCGCACAAACGTCAAAGTCAGGGTTGGGTGGATGAGGTCATTGAAGATGTGGATGCATGCATCGATGCAGCGCTCGCTTGGCAGAAGAAGGGCGAGCCGCACAGCATCGCCTTCCTCGGGAACATCGTTGACCTGTGGGAGCGCTTGGCTGCACGCAACATCAAGGTCGATCTCGGCAGCGACCAAACGAGTTTGCACAACCCTTGGGCGGGTGGATACTACCCTGTGGGACTGAGTTACGAGCAGAGCAACGCGCTGATGGCAGCGGACCCTGTCACGTTCAAGACAAAGGTTCAAGAGACGCTGAAGCGCCACGTGACCGCAGTGAACAAGCTGGCCGCCCAAGGCATGTACTTCTTCGATTACGGCAACGCGTTCCTGTTGGAGAGCAAGCGCGCAGGCGCTGATATCGGCGGCACGCACGGTGAAGAGTTCAGGTACCCCAGCTATGTGGAAGACATCATGGGGCCGATGTGTTTCGACCATGGCTTCGGTCCTTTCCGGTGGGTATGTACCAGCGGCGATCCAAAGGATCTGGAAACGAGCGATCGTATTTCCGGTGATGTGCTGGAGTCGATGTTGAAGGAAGCGCCTACCGAGATCGCGCAACAGACCGCCGACAACCTGCATTGGATCCGCAGCGCGAAACAGAACAAGCTCGTTGTGGGCAGCCAAGCGCGCATCCTGTATGCCGATAGCGAAGGCCGGATCCGCATAGCGGAAGCTTTCAACGCGGCGATCAGGGCGGGCACCATCAGCGCACCCATCGTGCTGGGCCGCGACCACCATGATGTGAGCGGAACGGATAGCCCGTACCGCGAGACAAGCAATATCCGCGACGGAAGCCGCTTCACGGCCGACATGGCCGTGCAGAATTTCGTGGGCGATGCCTTCCGCGGCGCAACATGGATCAGCTTGCACAATGGTGGTGGCGTGGGCTGGGGCGAAGTGATCAACGGCGGCTTCGGGATGGTGCTGGACGGAAGTGCCGACAGCGACCGCCGGTTGAAGAGCATGCTGCTCTGGGATGTGAACAACGGAATAGCGCGAAGAGCATGGGCACGCAACCCCAATGCGGTTTGGAGCATTGAGCAGGAAATGAAGCGGACGCCGCAACTGAGGGTGACCCTGCCCAACGAAGCCGATGACACGTTGATCGACAAGTCGATCGGGTGAGGGACGAAAAGTGTAAGTGGACCCAACCTCCAGTCTGAAGCATCCGTGTATGGAGTTGAACGCAAAACAGAAAACCCAACGATCCATGAGATCCATTCTCCGCTCACTCACGCTAAGCCTCGGCACCATAACTGCCGTTAGCGCCATGGCCCAGCAACCATACACCTGGATGATCTCAGGAACGGTGGCTCCATGCTATCCCGGACAGGTTGTCAATGTGCACACCATGCCTGGTACGCTGCCTGTGATAAACATTGATCTGGTGGTCGACTCGAATACATGCACCTTCTCCACCGAACTCGCTCTTGCCACATCTCCGTCGATCATCCAATTGAGCACCCAATGCGGCGGGGCATTCGTTAGTGTCTACGATAGCGCCTCTTTCGGATTCTTCATGGACACGGTTTTCAGCACATACTCACTGCCGTGCAATGGCGGACCGATCGACTGCCTCGGGCAACTCAACGGCCCGAACATGCCCGGCACAGCCTGCTCGGACAATGACCCGAACACGTTCAACGACACGTGGGATGCGAACTGCGTGTGTGTTGGTAACGCTGGTGGACCGAACGTACTTACAGTTACCGGTTTGCTTTCCGGCTGCACCGGTCCATCTCCCATACACATCATGGATTGGTGGACGGTTCCCGTTCTTGACACAGTGATCTATACCGATGCCAACTGTGGATACTCCTTCACCTATTCACCCACGAACAGTGTTCAAGGCTGGGTAATGATCGACGCCTCTTGCGATGGTGGCTTGACCTGGATGTGGGATTCCACTGGCTATTCATTCACCGGCTTGGAAACGGTGGTGCTCAATTTCACTTGCGGCGGCGTAGCCAATGATTGTCTTGGGATTCCCGGTGGCCTCAATCTACCCGGCACTACCTGCACGGACATCATCGGTGGCATCCTTCTCACGGGTACCTGGGACATCAACTGCAACTGCGTTACCAACGGAACGGTGGATTGTCTCGGCTTCCTGAACGGCACCAACATGCCCGGTACGATGTGCACGGACACCTTGAATGGTGCCATCTTCACAGGGGTCTGGACGGCCAACTGCATTTGCCAAGACACCTTGAACAACACGCTCGATTGCTTGGGCATTCCCTTCGGACCGAACATGCCTGGCACCGCCTGCAACGATGGCGACTCGCTCACCTACAACGACCTGTGGAGCGCGAACTGTGTGTGCATGGGCGTATTCCTGAACCCGTTCGATTGCAATGGCGTGTTGAACGGCCCCGATATGCCGGGTACCGCCTGCGACGATGGCGATCCGAACACATTGAATGACATGTGGGACGCGAACTGCGTGTGCGCTGGGTCGAACAACACCCCTTGCGTTGCTGACTTCTGGGTGCTGCAAGGCTTCACGATCGACAGCCTGAACAACCCGCAACCCATCCCGAACGAGTTGTGGATCTGGAACCTGAGTTCAGGTGGCAGTGGCACGTACAGCTTCTTGTGGAGCTTCGGTGACGGAACATCGAGCACTGCGGCTTTCCCCTCGCACCAATACGCGAACGGCGGACCGTACTCGCTCTGCCTCACCATTGATGACGGCGCGGGCTGCACGAGCACACATTGTGACTCCGTATCGGTGGATGCCAACGGCATGTACACGGGCTTTACCGGTGGCAACGGCCAACGCACACAAGGCTTTACGATAAATGTGCAGAATCAGGTCGGTCAAGGTTTGGTGGATCACTCCATCGCTGATGGCATTACGACCTGGCCGAACCCCGCTTTGGATGAATTGAACATTGCCCTGAGTGATGCGACCCGCGGGAATGTTGACCTCACCATTGTGGATGCGAATGGCAGGGTGGTAATGGCCGAGCGCCGCATGTTGTTAAGCGGCCGCAACCAGATGGTGATCGGTACAAGTGAACTGGCTTCCGGACTGTACATGCTGCGCATCTCGAACGGTGAGCAGATGATCAGTCAACGCTTTGTGAAGTCGAACTGATAAACGATGTACGTGATGGAAGGGTCCCGACTTGGTCGGGGCCCTTCGTCACATCGCACCGAATGGATCGCACGCTCATCGACCGCTGCATCCGCAAGGAGGCCAAGGCCCAGTACGAGTTGTACAAGGCCTTGTACCCCATGATGATGTCGGTGTGTTCCCGGTATGAGCGCAATAAGCAGGACGCGGTTTCGAGCATGAACGCCGGATTCATGAAGATCCTGGATAGCATCGGTGATCGCAGGCCGGAAGTCCCGTTCGAACCATGGGCGCGACGCATCATCATCAATACGGTGATCGACGCCTTCCGCAGTTCAAAGCATCGCAAGTCGGTTGAATCGTTGGATGAAGCAGTGGAGGATGCCCAAGCAACGGATGCGAACGACTACCTGCGGAACATGGAGGCTGAGTCATTCGCCGATCTGTTGTTGCAAGTGCCCCCGATGTCCCGGAATGTCTTCAACCTGTTCGCGATCGATGGTCACGCGCACAAGGAAATAGCCGAGATGCTGGATATCAGTGAAGGCACTTCGAAATGGCATGTCAATAATGCGCGTGGCATTCTGCAACGTGCACTCGCGGAGCTGGCACGCAGCAGCACACGTAAAGCCGTACTACGATGAACACACCCGACAACTTCGATGAGCTGAGCCGGCGGAAGCTGGCCGAGCGCGAGTTCCCGTTCGAGGAAGCGCATTGGGCTGACGTGCAGCGCGCTCTGGAAACACGGCGCAAGCGCAGGATCGGCTGGCTGCCGTTGGCCGCGGTCGGCGTATTGCTCGTCGGTGGTGTCATATGGTGGGTAGCGCCCAGTGTGCATCAACCTGCGGAAGTCGCAGCGACCGGAACAGTTGTGGAACCGACAGAAGGTCCAACGTCGGTTGTGAAGACAGAGGAGCCATCGGCGATCGTTCGCACCGACGACCCTGTTGACCCAACTGTTGTCCAGGGAAACGAGTTGGCTGGAGTAACCGGCGTCAACGCGCGAAAGGTCGTTGACGCGGCTGCCATGCCCTCGTCGAGCCCCCTCGTTCCAGCGCCGTCATCGACCAAGACGGAAACACCGATCGAAGCCGTGAGCGGCATGATCGCGGAGGAATTACCAAGGATCGCTGTTGTTGAGACTCCGATAGGTAATGAAGTGGTCAACGTCTTACCAGTGGCAGACGTCCCGAATACAGTGATCGGCGATCCGATGAATGTCATTGAAGAAACCAATGCCTCGGATACCAAGACAGCCCCGGTGGAGCATGGGACGAAGACCCAAAGCAGCGCTTTGAACGCGCAGCAAGCCGAGAGCGCGACTGTGCCACCGATAGACCTTACAACTCCGGTCCCTTCGGATACCACGGTGGTGCATGCCATTGCGAGCGTTGCACAGGATACGCTGCTCACGACAATGCCGCCGCAACAGGCCGCCTCCACCGGAACGAAACCGTTTTTGGAATTCAGCTTGTTGGGTGGGGCCCACAACACGGCAACCAAGTACACCGGAGGCAACAGCGCCGAATGGGGCAATGCACTCTCCTCTGTCACCACGCCCACGTTCGGGGCTGAGATGATGCGCTTGGGCCGGAATACCGGCATCGGCTTCGGTGTTCATTACACCTGCTACAAGGAGCGCTTCAATTCTGAGGATCGCTTCCGCACGGACGTGGAATACCGGAACAGTTACTTCTTGGACTACATCGACACGACGGTGACCATCGTTGTGGGCATCGACACAACAGGCGGCGACACCGCGTACCTCACACAACAGGTAACCACAACGGTAACCGTGCTCGATAGCAGCACCGACACGATCAGCACCAGCACGCGCACTGCCGAGGGACGGAGCCATGTGAACAGCGTGTGCTACTTGGAGATCCCCGTTCTTCTTGATGCGCACCTGACACAAGGTCCGTGGATCGTTGGCGTGCGCGGCGGCCCGTACTTCGGGTTGCTTACGGGTCGTCGTGGCGCACTGCCGAACGCAGCATGGACCGAGTACACGGATCTTGCGGACCAACCGTTCAGTGCACTCATGCTCGGCTACACGGCGCGCGCCTATGTGCGCTACCGGTTCAATGCGGCTTGGTCCATAGGCATCGAACCGAGCTATCGGGGCCAGTTGCTCAACGCGTTCAGCTCCGGCGATATCGCTCGGCGTTCGCATGCCGCAGGCGTGCTGCTCAGTTTGAACTACAGTTTGCGCTGAGCACGGGTCATTTTCCGTGATCAGTGTTGCACATTCGCATCGTGCAACACCCATGAACGACTACAAGGCCATCCCTGCATTCAGCGCGAACGGATATGTGAATGCTGTGATCGAGATCCCGGCGGGCAGCAGCGACAAACGCGAGTACGACCCAGCGACCAAGACCTTCCCCGTCAATAAGCGTGACGGCGCGCCACGCCGCATCAAGTTCCTGCCCTACCCGGCCAACTATGGCTACGTGCCGGGCACGTTGATGGACAAGGCCGAGGGCGGTGACGGCGATGCGCTGGACATCTTCGTGCTGTGCCCTGCGCTTCCGACCGGCACCGTGCTCGAAGTGGAACCGATCGGTATCATCAACCTGATCGACGCCGACGAAAGAGATGACAAGATCATCGCTTTGCCGATCGATCGGAGCCTGCTCACCATGGACGTGGACGACGTTCGAGAACTGCCGAAAGGTGTACAGGACATTCTCACCACTTGGCTTACCCACTACGACCCGATGGACAAGGCGCGTGTCGTGAGCATTGAAGGGCGAGAGGCCGCAATGGCCAGTATTCGCAGGTGGGCGAAATGATGTCGCTCAACCGCGGAGTTCCGCGCCGACCTCTTTCTCGAACGTTTGGCGGATGCGACCCATGGCCTTCTCAACCTGATCATCGGTCAAGGTCTTCTCCGCATCTTGTAGAATGAAGCTGATCGCATAGCTCTTCTTCCCGGCAGGCAGTTTTTCTCCCTCGTACACGTCGAACAGATCGATCGTACGGAGCAGTTTCCGCTCGCTCTGAAAAGCGAGCTTCTCCAACTGCGCGAAGCTCACTGCCCTATCCAGGAGCAAACTCAGATCACGGCGCACGGCCGGGAACTTCGACACCTCGGAATAAGAGATGTGCCGCTTCCGCAGGCCCGCCACCCAGCCCTCATCGTATAACTCCGCGTAGTACGCCGGTTGCGACAAGTCGAATGCCTTCAACTGGTCCTCCGGTACGGCACCGATCACTCCCATAAGACCATCCTTGCTCCGCACTTCGATCACCGGACCACGCCCTCCGTGTTCAGCATTTTCGAAATGCGCTGTGTCGATATGGAGCCGCTCCAGAATGAGTTCAACTTCTTCTTTCACATCCAGCATCTCCACCTTTCGGCCATTCGTGCGCCAGCGTTCAGGCCAGCGCCTTCCCGTAACCAGCAACGCTGTATGATCCTTCTCCAAGGTCTTCCCGTCAACAACCGAATAGACCCGACCCTTCTCGAAGAAACGCAGGTCGCGCTGTTGTCGCGCGGCGTTGTGCGCAGCACTTTGCAACAAGCCAAAGAGCATGGTGGGTCGAAGCACATCCAGTTCAGCGCTCAACGGATTGCGCAATCGCACAAGCGAGTCCTCCCGAACAATTCCCGACTTCAGCACCAGCGCTCCGTTGACCAGCGACGGCGTCATCACTTCACGGAACCCGCGTGCGCTCAAGTGTAGGGCGAGCTGCCGTTGGACGCCATCCAACGTCACTTCAGGCACCTGCAATGCGGGCATCATCAACCGCTCCGGTATGGCGATGCGATCAAAGCCGATGATACGAACGATCTCCTCCACCAGATCCGCTGGTCGTGTCACATCCACACGATATGGAGGCACGTCCACTTCCACGCCGTCCGCATCCGAACGGACGATCCGGCAATCGAGAGCGGACAACACGCTCAGTACCTTCTCCTTCGGAAGCGCAGTGCCGATGAGCGAGTCCACATGCGCGAAGGACAATTGAACCCTGCACCATGAACGCGGAGCAGGATGGATATCAACGATGGCCGAACTGATGCGGGCGCCCGCCACTTCTTTCAGCAACAATGCAGCCCGCTTCAATGCATAGACCGTGTTCTCGGGATCGACGCCGCGCTCAAAACGGAATGAGGCATCAGTATTCAAACCATGCCTCCGTGCAGTGCGCCGGATCGTCGTAGCATCGAAGCATGCACTTTCCAGGAATACGCTCGTCGTCGATCCCGATACGCCGCTCTCAGCACCACCGAACACGCCAGCAATGCACACAGGATGTTCTGCATCGGCGATCACCAGATCGGCAGCACTCAACCTCCGCTCCTTGCTATCCAGCGTAACGAAGGGCTCCCCTTCAACGGCTTTGCGCACCACGACGCGCCCCCCCTTGAGCCGATCCGCATCGAATGCATGCAGGGGCTGCCCGATCTCGTGCTGCACGTAGTTCGTGACGTCCACAACGTTATTGATCGGCTTCAGCCCAATGCTCTTCAACCGCTCCTGCAGCCATGCCGGGGACGGACCAACTTTCACATTGGTGAGCGCAACGCCTGCGTATCGAGGGCAGGCAAGTGGGTCGCTGACCTCCACCGGAATAAGGCGCGCGTCATCGTCCTGCGCAAAGGCATCCACAACCGGCCAAAGCACCTTGGACTTGCTTCCATTGCGGACGTTGAGCGCTGCCAGCAGATCGCGCGCAACGCCGACATGGCTCATGGCATCGGCACGGTTCGGCGTGAGGCCGATCTCAAGTACATGATCGCTGGTGAGCTGCAGGTGATCCGCCGCCGGTGTTCCGGCAACAGCTTTCGGGTCGAGTACGACAATGCCGTCATGATCCTTACCCAATCCGAGTTCGTCCTCGGCGCAGATCATGCCGTTGCTCTCAGCGCCCCGGATCTTGCTCCTTTTGATGGTTATGCTATTCCCATCGGCCATGTGCAACGTGCTTCCCACTGTTGCCACCAGCACCTTCTGACCTTCAGCAACGTTGGCGGCGCCGCACACGATCGCTAGCGGGACACCATTGCCAAGATCCACTGAACAAATGCTCAATCTGTCGGCGTCGGGATGCTTCTCGCGCTTCAGGACATGTCCGACCACCACACCGGCCAGCATACCCCGAACTGGTTCCACCGGCTCCACGCTTTCCACCTCCAAGCCAGTGCTGGTGAGCACGTCCGCAGCAGCTTGCGGTGTTATGTCCGCATCGATCAACGCCTTGAGCCAGTTCCAGGAAATGCGCATGTTGTGGTTCCCGACATAAGGCCGGGAAAAAGTCGGGCGAATGTAGCGTTGGCCCGCGCAGCACACCTTTGCGCCCATGACCATCAAGCTCCCGGTGCCGTCGATGGAAGGTATTCGTACCGAACGGCTGCGTTTCCGTAGGCCCGTGCTGGAGGACAGCGCTTGGTGGATGGATTATTTGAATAGCGCTGAGGCCATCCGTTTCATGCCGTTCACGGTCGGCAGTGAGGCGGATTGCGCGGCTTTCATCCGGCGTTCCCTGGACCGGTTCGTCCACGATGGTTCCGGCTTGAATGCTGTGGTCCGCTTGGATGATGAGCGCCCGGTTGGGATGATCGGCTTGCTGACCCAAGTTGTTGATGGACTTCCTGAACTGGAGATCGGCTATCACCTGCTACCCTCGGCGTGGGGCAAGGGTTTCGCCACCGAAGCTGCGGTCGCATGCCGCTAGTTCGCACGACTGCACCAGCTTTCACATACGGTCATCTCCCTAATAGATGCGGAGAACGTGAAAAGCCAAGCGGTGGCCAAGCGCAACGGGATGAGCGTTGAGAAGCGCACCATCCACCGAGGGGTGGAGGCATTGGTATTCAGGACGACGCTAGCGAGCGCCGTCTAATTTGGCGGCCCCGCCGGATATGGACATCAAGCGCAACCCCTTTGTGAATGGAGCTGCATATGCAGCGGCTACTGCTGGAGCGATGGCGGGCCAGATGAACGAGTTGCACTGGCTCGAGTACATCTGCAAGCCGCTGCTGATGATGATCCTGGGCAGTTGGTTCTACTTCAATACCAAGCGTTACGGTGACCGTTTCACATTGTTGATCCAGGCGGCGCTCTTCTTTTCGCTCGTGGGCGACATCGCGTTGATGTTCGTCTACATCGATGGCTTCAATTTCCTGGTGGGCCTTGCGGCATTCATGCTGGCCCATGTGTGTTACGCGGTCGCCTTTGCACACAATATTTTCCAGAGCGACGGCACGGATGGATTGGCACTTGGCGGAGTGATCGCGATCCTGGTCGTGGTCGCCGGTTTCCTTGTCACCAGCGACCTCTCTCGGTATGTCGAAGCCGATCTCCTTCTTCCAGTGATCGCCTATTGTGTCTGTATCGTGCTTATGGGCATTGCCGCCGGGTTCCGCTACCAGCGTACTTATTCCCGCAGCTTCTGGATGGTGTTCGTGGGGGCGGTCCTTTTCATGGTGAGCGATTCGCTGTTGGGCTTCAACCGCTTCGTGCGTCCTGTGCCCATTGGTGAACCCTGGATCATGATC